>JAZOBK010000097.1:0-2471 GCA_045595985.1 Oscillospiraceae bacterium | reverse complement strand
ACCCTGCGAAAAGGGTGAGCAGATATATACCAGTGGACGGTATTTTTTCTGACGTTTTTCTTTAAGTTCCTCACGTCTGATACGAGTGAGGGCTTCATGTTCGGTAGGGCTTGCATAACCCTCGTTGTTGCGGTAATTCATGTGGTAGTTCCTTTCAGAATTTCATGGGAGGGCGGCAATCACCCTCCACATGAATGGTCGTGTTTATAATGGTTTAGAACGGCACATCGCCATCACCGAGGATCTCCTCGAAGTCGTCAAGATCACCAAGACCGGCCGGCTGTGCTGCAAACTGCTCCTGCGGACGCTGTGCGACGGTATCACCCGATACAGCAGGCTTTTCTTTGTAAACGTGCTTGCATTCGGAGAATCTTGACTGATTCATGAATTTCACGTTTTCACGGGTGTTGCCGTTGTAGGTATCGTGGTCAATGGTTACCCTCATGACATGATTGATAAGATCCGCACAAAGGTCTGCCACCGTTTCATAGGACTTGCCGCTGGGGAGATTTGCCGCCTTTGCAAGGGACATGATCTGCTTGAAGCTGTATCCCTGCACCTGCATATCCGCCTGCGTCGGCTCCTTGCGTTTCCAGAGTGTATGGAAAATGAAGCGGTTCTGAAACTTCTGCTCCACATCATTACGGATCACAAGCGTAAGGTTCAGTCCTGTCGCACCATTCTGGGTAGTGCGTTCCTCAATACTTTTGATAATGACCTCATATTCACCCTTGGGGATCAGGTCAAAGCTGCTGACTTCTGTGTAATCGGTTGAGAATCCCATATTATCTTCCTCCTCTGATTAATTCTTCTGCTTCTTCCGCACTTCTGCAAATACCGGCAATTGCACCGGCTTTCTGCATAGCGGAGAGAAATGCTTTCTGTTGGTCCGTTGGTCTGCCTTTCGGCGTTTTTACTTCAATGAATACGGCTCGTCCATCCGACTTTCGGAATCCGAATAAGTCGGAGAATCCTTTCGGTACACCCGTAGAGAAATATCTGCCGTCCTGCGTATATCCCGTTCCCACATTCATACGGAACAGAATGCAGGTGTCAGCAAGGGCAAGCCGTATTTGGTTCTGTATACGATGTTCTTCGGTCATACATTTTCCTCCGATGTCTGTAGTCTTTCAGTGATGGTGAGACTTGTTCTAAATTGCCTGCGGGGGCTCCCCGCTGTTCTTCGGTCATATGAAACCTCGATTCTTGCCTTGAAAATAAGCCCATCCCGGCTTATACCCCATCTTCTTCGCATATTGCTGCAACTCGTGCATATTCCTGCACTGGTCGGGAGAATCGTAATCCAGCACAAAGCCTGTGATCTGCTTCAGCTGTGTATCTTCTTCATGTTCCACAGAGCGTTCCTGCTTTGGAAACATATATCCGCAGGTGGGACAAACGGCTCTGCCGAATGATGGCGGCTCAAAGGTGTAATAGCATTCGGGGCATTGTTTGATTTTCAGATCCTCTGCTTGTTTATCTTGCTTCTTTGCAGCCTTCTTTGCGTGCAGATCCCATTTTCTATCTGCGTCGGGCATACCATGACGGGCGTAATTTCCCACATGGTCAATGATAATCGCACGTTTGCCCTTTTTGTATCGCATACAACGCATGGACTGCTGAATGTACAGAGTAAGGCTCTTTGTGGGGCGGAGCAGAATTGCACACTCACAATCGGGAACATCAAATCCCTCTGATATTAAATCCACATTGCAGAGAATTGTAATCTCACCTCTGCGGTAGCGTTCAATAATGCGGTCACGCTGTTCTTTTGGAGTTGTTCCGTCAATATGCTCGGCAGCAATGCCATTTGTCTTGAATTCCTCCGCCATAGCGTAGGAGTGATTCACGGAAACACAATAGCAGATTGCCTGTTTTCCGTCTGCAAGCTGACGATAATGCTTGATTGCGTCACCGAATACAGCAGTACGGAGGAGAGCCTTTTCCACGGATTTTGTTTCATAATCTCCGTGCTGTATTTTGATGCCAGTGAGATCTGCAATTGACGGAGCGTAGTAATCGTAGGGAGCAAGGTAGTGATGCTCAATGAGCCATTTAGCCGATACGCCCTCAACCAGGATGTCATTCACATCACCAAGACCGGAGCCGTCTAATCTGACAGGTGTTGCGGTTACCCCCAATCTGTGTGCGTTTGGGAATGCGTCATAGATTTTGCGGTAGGTTGCCGCTTTGGAATGATGATTTTCATCGGTTATGATGAGGGCAGGAGATGTAAGTTTATTGATTCTTCTGCTTGCCGTCTGCACCATCATAATATCAGCGTTATTCATATCCACACCCCAGAAATCAAAGGTGTTCTGTATCTGGTCTACAAGCTCTTTCCGATGCACAAGGAACAGCACATGATTTCGCTTTGCTGTAGTACGCTTTGCGATTTCTGCAACAATGACGGATTTACCGCCGCCGCACGGCAGCACCACACAGGGTGCTTTATAGCCGTGCAGATAAGC
>JAZOBK010000096.1:0-3040 GCA_045595985.1 Oscillospiraceae bacterium | reverse complement strand
AATATACTCTATTTACTCTATCTGAAATTACTGGTTGATAGAAACTGGTGAGGAAATGCCCTGATAATGAACGCAGCCGTTTTTCATTTTTTTGATAAGTCGCTTGCCGAGTTCAATGCCGAATTTACGGGAGGGCATCTTGTATTCGTTGCTTTCCGCAGCCCACTTGCAGTAGATCGCATACAGCACGGATGCCTTGATTTCACCGCCTTCAGCGATATAGTCGGAGGCGAGGAATGCGGCGATTACGTCCATTTCATTGCGGTACTCCTTAACGGAATCCTCGACGGCTTTCGGCTTATGCAGACCTTCGTATTTCCACAGTCGGTAGCCATCCATCATCCAGGCGAGGATGTCAGGCATTTCTTCACGGAGCTTCTCGCCGAGATTCTTGTCCACCTTATCTTCGGGAATGATCTTCACAAACGGAATAATATAAATTCTGCGCCAGATACCAAGGTCAGTGCCACGGATGGTCGGTTTATGATTGGTCGCAAGCCATAGCTTAAATTCGGGACGATATTCAAATTCATCACCATACAGCTTTCTTGCCGTTACCATGTCATCGCCGGTCAGCTGCTTGATAAGTCCCTCGTTCAGTCTCATACCCTCATTTGGCTCTACGCTTGTAACAAGACGGGCACCTTTCAGACGGGCAATATCGGTGTTGGCGGAGGAATTGTTGTTTTTGACCATGATGGATTCCGGCTGGATATTGGTCGCATATTCGCCGAGAATGGCACGGACGATTTCAAGGAACGTAGATTTGCCGTTTCTGCCGTTGCCATACAGGAAGAACACACACTGCTCCGTGGTCTGACCACTCAGGCAGTAGCCGAGGGATTTCTGAATGTAGCGGATCAATTCCTTGTCATCACCGAAAATATCATCGAGGAAACGCAGCCACAGAACAGGCTTTTTCGGCGTTGCAGGCATGGACGTTCCCAGCATTCTTGTCATCAGCATTTCGGGAGAATGTGGCACGGTTGTACAGGTATCGAGGTTTACAACACCGTTCTGTGTATTGACAAGCGTTTTATGGGTATCAAGCTCTGCCGGAGAGATCGGCACAAGATGCTGAAACTCCTTGACCATAGCCGTTTTTGACGCATTGGAGCGAGTTTTCTTCATGTGCTTCTGATAATCCTGCAAGTATGCACCGCTTTCATGCTCTGCCCAGGATTTTTGTTCCATCTTCATGCGTTCCAGAATTTTGTCCGCTGCCGTGAAAATTGCACCACGGTCGTCATAAACCCATACACCGCCCTTGTAGTACATCCAACGCTTATCGGTGTAATTGTAGCGGAACACTCTGCCGCAGTAGTCGTTCATACGCTCTGCGTTGCCTGTATCGTCAAGTGTATGCATTGGAAGTTTGACCGTCGGTGCAGGTGCAGGAGAAGGATTTCTGATTGTAATCTGATAATCATCCTGCACAGGCTCTTGATAGAAGCTCTGGCAGTTTTCAATCGCACGATGCAGCGTAATTGCACCGTAGGTAGAACCGCACTGTTTTCTGTCCCACTTCTTACGCATGAGGTTACTGCTGCGGTAGATCCTGTCCATCATTTCCATATCACCGCTGCACCAGAAAGCGAGGATGGAACAGAACGCCATATCCGCTTCGGACTGGGAGGGGTAATCGGAGAAATCGCCGCCATACAGTGATGCAAACTTATCTCCGTTGGCAGAATTGAGAATTTTCTCGATAAGTTCATGGTCTGACAGCGTCGGCGTTATTCTCACAGGAGCAGGCTGCGGATTCAGATTGTTATGCGCCACATTTAGGTATTTCTGATGCAGAGGCTTGATGCGTTCCGTGCCATTCGAAATAGCTCTGAAGCTGCCGATTGCATTTCCCGTCATGATAAAGAATCTGCCGCTGTCATACATCTCCACCTTACCCTTACGGCGACCACCGGCAGGGAGACTGCCGCTGCAGATAAGGTGAATGCCGTTGCCCGACTGGGAGGTTTCTGCATACGTCTGCATCTGCTCCATAAATTCCGCTACGATATTTGCATTATCGCCCTTAAGATAGGCATTGATATCATCACGGCAGTCGTCAAGGTCAATGCCGAAGAAACCAGAATTCGAGAACATAAAGCCGATGCCGTCGTACCTTTCAGCTGCACGGACAGCAGTTTCATAGCTGCTCCATGTCTGCGGATTGTTAGACATAGCCTGTCCGCCGGTGAGTGGATTGATGGGCACTTTCTTGATGCCGGAATGGGAGTTTGCATCGGGATATGCCTTCCAGCAGACCCAGTTGGGGATATGTTTCAGTTCGTTCGGGATGTTGTTATACATGATTTTTCTCCTCTCATACGTTGTCAATAAAGCGGATATGCAGTTTCTTTTTCCTTGCCCACTTCATTTCTTTCTGCATACCGAGTGTATAAGTAGTGCCGAATACCCACAGTTCATCGCATTTTCCCATGAGGATCTTGTTCATCAGAAATGCAAGGTCACGCTCATCGGGATTGCTGTCATTGAGAAACTGCGGGAAAAGCAGATGCGGTGCAAAGGGGATGCAGTTCTCCGATGCAGCGTATTTGCAGTAACGGCGGGCATTGATGATGTTCTGTTTCTTGTCTCCCTGTGAAAACGGAGAGCAGATATAGACAAGTGGACGGTATTTTTTCTGACGTTCTTCTCTTACTTCCTCACGCCTGATACGAGTGAGGGCTTCATGTTCGGTAGGGCTTGCGTAGCCCTCGCTGTTGCGGTAATTCATGTGGTAGCTCCTTTCAGTGCGTAGTATAATTCGCACCATTTTATTGCTGTCAATGTATTTTCACGTTCTGTCGTAAACCAGTGATTTTGATTCATAATTGCATTGATTTTTCTCGGAATGCAGTAGAGGTTATCGGGTGAGAAATTCATGATATTACTGTCAAGGAACACAACGATGCATCCTTCCGGAATTTCACCGTGATGCTGTTCATAAACATATCGTTGCTTCGGCATCCAGTTTTCCTTAAACTTCTGCATAGTGATTTTGCCGGAATGCTGTATGTCGTTGACTTTTACCCATACA
>JAZOBK010000095.1:0-2033 GCA_045595985.1 Oscillospiraceae bacterium | reverse complement strand
CACAGAACGACATGGCTACGATCCGACTTGTACATCTGCAAGCCCGTCAGCGGTGACGATTTTCTTGCCGAGTGCCGATCGCAGTACGAAGTCACTCAGTGTCAATCCATGCTGACGAGCCTTGTTGTAGATCCGCTGACGCTCGTCCTCGGTGCAGCGGATTGTGATTGTTGCGTTTCGTTTTCTCATGGCATCACTCCTCTCAATTCTATAAAAGGGGTTCGGGTTCTCCCGACCAGCTGCGTTCGGTGGGCCGCTGTGTGGACTGCCGAATGCGATGCTGGCAGGTTTCACCTACTCGCAGAAATTACTGCTCGACCGCATGACACCCGCCTGAAATCTCGCAAAATAGGAGAATCATCCACGAATTTTTGCTTTGAGACGCCTTTACCCGACCGATTTCTGCAAACAGACGCCTTTACTCGAGTAGTCAAAAACCTCGCAAAACGGCGAGCTTTGCTCGTCGAAGTGGGCGGATAGGCGGCCGCAGACGCCTATCCTTTAACCTGCTAACCATGTTGATGAACATGACGCCCTGAATCAGGGCCCCCCAACATACTGCAATCGGTGCATCTGCTCACGGTTGCGATTTTGCCCCTTTCAATCTCTGCAAACTACAGAGGTTCGTGAGTCTCCGGATGTTTCAGGGTATCAGCCGTCCGCTGTCATATCTCCGACTACGGATTCACTGCAATTTGCAGTGTTTTTTGAGCCGATTTTCGACCTTGCATATGCAAGATGCTCTGCGACAGCTTTTTTGCGGCTTTCCGGCAACGGAATTCCGAAATTCATACGAAGTTTTGCTTTCGGAAATCGGAATGTGTATCCTCCGAACTGATCTTCCGAAACCATCTTGTACAGACTCGGATGAGTTTCACAACGTTCAGTGAGCTTGCGGATCAGCTTCCGCTTCGTTGAAGGTGATGATGGTTTCTCTCTCATAATTTGTCAGCATAAAACATCCTTTCATCATTGGCAGAAGAGAAAAAGCGACACCGCATCTTTTCTTTTTCTGCAGATAAATAAATATCCCTTCGTCTTGTTCCATTCATCTTGTTAGGGTGCATCTGACAACACAAGCCGTGTCGTCATGCGGATTTTGATACGCCGTTTCAGAAAGCTATCCAAATGCCATTGCTTTTTGAATCTCTTGCGGAAGCGTATCAGAAACAACATCCCGAAGCGGCAGAGCACAGAAAAACACCATCCAAGGCGTATCTGGAAGAACAGCTGATGGCGGAGGATTATCTCGACTACACGATGACGATGATCCATGCGCGGGAGATCTGCTATGCATCATTGTATACAGCAATCTGTCCGCCCACATTCAAGCAATGCAATGTGGTGGCACGACCGCTGCGACAGTATTACAAGTATCTGATGGCGCTACAGCAGGAGTATCGGGAACTGTTGGAGTTTTGCTTCGATGATGATTTTTATCCCGAGGTGCTGGGACACATGATGCCGTCGGAACGCTTCTGTTTGTACAAGAGTCTGCACGATCATCCGCAGGTTCTGCGTCGGAATGAGACCTTCCGTATGCGGATGAACAGCATGAGCGGCAGCAAGATGCCCTATGGTATGGATGGAGACGAACTCAAGAAACGTTTTACTATGCACATTGTGCCAAGCGATCAGCACAGGGAATTTGCGGAGCGATATGGCATTGAGATGAACAAGCTGATCACCAGAATGCAGATTCCCACGTTCATCAATGTGGGTTATGTGTTCTACACTACGCAGGAAATTCTGGAACTGGAGTTTACCAAAATGCTGGAAATTGATATGCGTTTCCGCAAGTGCCAGCGGTGCGGAAAGTATTTCATCATGAAGGGTAACTATGATACGAAGTTCTGCGACCGTGTGGCAGAGGGCGAAACCAGAAGCTGTCAGGAACTGGCGGCACAGGAACGGTACAAACAGAAAGTTGCAGATAACGCCGCACTGCCCATCTACAGCAAGTACTACAAGCGGTACGCTGCAAGAGTCAAAGTCCGCCAGATCAAGGAGGCGGACTTTAAGAAGTGGAAGTT
>JAZOBK010000094.1:0-5166 GCA_045595985.1 Oscillospiraceae bacterium | reverse complement strand
TCATGGCATTTGCTACAACGTCTGCAACGGCAGGATCGAGGGCAGTACCGAACTGCTTGGTACGCTGCACCGCACGATAGATCGTCTTTGGCAGCCTGTCACGCATGACTGCGTCACCAAATACATTACAGCCGAAATATTCCGGAACATTGGAAAAATTAACGGGTTCTGACATAGAAATCCTCCTTATAAAAATAACGTTCCGAATCATAATGTCCTTTGCACATCAGAATCGAAACGCTTATGTTTCTTGTATTAATCAGGTCTGGTATAATCATACACCAAAATCGGCTATTTGTCAAGAGAAATTCCGATTTTTGGCAGTTTGATGGAAATTCCACGCATACAGTGAAGGGGCTTTGGCGGAAATTTCACATGAATCCGCTTCATCCGTTCCCGTGCACTGCATTATACAAGCCGAAAGAAGCATACCCCCGCTGTCAGCAGGGTGTGCTCACTATATGCCGTAGGTTCCCGTTTCTTTCAGAGAAAGCAGCGGATTCTCCTTCGCTGCCGCACGAATCACAGTAAGGATGAGGGCGTTGGCATCGTCGCCGTGCAGCAGAACGAGTTCGGTTTCCGTACCGATCTCTGTCAGACAGTCAAAGAGTGCATCCGCATTTTCGCCATAATATTCCGGCAAGGAAAGTGCAGATTTCAGATAAGCATGGGCATCGGCTGTGTTCTGCATCTGCGTGCCTTCAAGAAAAATTGTCCGCATACCGTTCTCCTTAATACAGCTGTGTGAATGTCTTGTAGTGGTCGTCCGTGTAATAAATACTGCCGTCTTCGTCGTAAATAATGCGTTCCGCACCGCGGTAGCCGCCGTCAAAATTCACGTCGCACTCACGGTAATCACCATCCGGCAGAATCCCCTCATAGTTTCCGAAATAATCGCCGCCGATGCTCATGCCGGGTGCAACCTCCCAGAGGTTTCCTTCGGAGCTTTCCCAGCCGAGATTCCGTGCCTCCTTCTTGGTGATGAAGTTTTCCGGCAGCTCACCGTAAAGATGCAGATACTCTGCCACATCCTCGGGGGTGGTGTAGGTTTCGCCCCAGACGATCTCCGGTTCCGTTTCTGCCTCGGTCGCCGTTTCTGTCGCAGCTTCTGTTAAAGCTTCTGTTTTCTCCTCGGTCGCCGTATCTGTCGCAGCTTCTGTTTCCGCTTCAGTGGAAGCTTCTGTCTGCGATTCGGTTTCCGCAGCCGCCGGTTCTGTCGTAATCTCAGGTTCCTCGGAATCGTAGATCACTTCTACTTCCGGCATTTCACATCCGCACAGCAGACATACGCTGCTCATTGCCAGCAGCAGACTTGCAATTTGTTTTTTCATACTCTCATTCTCCTTTTCACCATTTGACTTTCGTTTCTGAAATGTGCTATAATACGGGTATGTAAAAAAAGCAGGAGGTGTCCCATGGAGTTTCAATATCAGGGCAGAACTTTTACCTACATTATCACCCGCAAGCAAATGAAAAGCGTCCGTGCCCGTGTCAAAGAGGACGGCATCATCTACGTTTCCGCACCTCATGCCGCCTCGGACAATTACATCAGAGGCTTTCTTCTGAATAATGCCGAGGAGCTTGCAAGGCTCATCGACAGTGCGGCATTGCGGAAAGCCGCCGCACCCGATTATTCGGACGGCTCTCTCATTCCGTATCTGGGCGGAAATATTACCCTGCACCTTCATTCAGCACCCTGCCCGACAACGCTGCAGCAGGATGGACTCCATGTATTCGCAAGAGATCCGCAGGAAGCACAGTTTGCCGTGCGTCAATGGGAAATTTCCCAGTGCACGAAGCTATACCGCCGCATCAACCGCAGGGTGTATGAGCATTTCTGCACAATGGGGTATGCGGTTCCGCTTGCACATATCCAGATCAAGGAAATGTCCTCACGCTGGGGAAGCTGTACGGCAAAAACGGGAAGGATCTCAATGAATTTTCGTCTGATGCACTATCCCTTAGAATGCATATACGGGGTGTTCTATCATGAGTATTCGCACTTTCTGCATCAGGATCATTCATCGGCATTTTATCAGGTGCTGCTCCGGATGTATCCGGAATACCACAAGTGGAATGCACTGCTGAAATAACGGCTATTCGGCATTTTCCGCCTGCGTCTTTGCGTAATCCGCAACGGTCTGGAATGTGGAGGAGCACGCTACCACATTCTTGTCCTCACCAATAAATTCGATTGCCAGATAATAGCAGTCGGCGGTATTGGCAGGATCCTCGATCGCCCATGCAACGAGGTACTTGCCGTCATTCTTGTAATGGCAATAGATCTGCAGGGACTGATAACCGTTGATGGTGACCTTTGCCCCCGTCAGTCCCTCCACATTTTCATCCTGCGAGAGATAGTAATGCATATTATTGGCAATGGCTTCGTAATTGTGGCCCTCATAGCGGTCAAGGGTAATGACGGTATCCCCCGTCATATCGGAATACTGCGTCAGCCCTTCCACGCCTTCTTCCTGAAAATTGACAAAGCCAAGCGGAATTTTGATGTAGCCGTTTTCATCATCGCCGCCCTGCCGCAGAGGACCTGTATAAACAAAGGTTCCGGAGGCGTCCACGATCGCCCCCTCGGGTACTTCGGGGAGCGTTTCGGTTGCAATAGGAGCACTGTCATTCCGGGACGCCACGCTGTCGGATGCCTGTCCGTCACCGCAGGCAGTCATACCGAGCGTCAGCACCGTCAGAACGGCAAGTGCAGAAAGTTTCTTCATAAGGAAAATCTCCTTCGTTATGTGTATTTGGCTCTATTATAGCATATTTTCATAGAAATTGCAATAGCGTGCCGGAGAAACTTATAGTGACGCTTCCTGTACGGGTGGCATCCCTCGTAAATTTGAAAACGGATTTCCGCAGCAAGCCCTTTTCGCTATTGACATCACTCCGGAAATCCGCTATAATATTATTGTATGCCCCGTGCATAACAATAAAGAGAAGGAACATAAGCTATATGGAAAAACTGTACAGCATTCATATGGGCAAAGCCAAATGTGCAGTGGATCTGGGCGATGGCAGCGAAAGAGGCGAATATGTCAATCAGGACTACATCCTCCATGCCCTCGGCAGACCCCACAGAAGCATCAGCCTGATGTATTGCTACTATCCCCTTGACAAGGGCTGGCCGGGACGGGCAAGTGTTGTTCACGCAAGCCCCGATGTCAGCTTTGCATGGGATTATCCCTATGACGACTACTTCACCTACAAGGGCGGTCTGGGCGGCAATACGGAGGATGAACCTTTCAACTATATGCGTGACATCCGTGCACATGGACAGGACGTGACGCTCACCATTACGATGGATCCGAATATCTCGGATGATCATCTGATCGCCATCGCAAACGATCTTCGTCCCTTCGGACGTGTGCTGCTGCGTATCAATCATGAGGCAACGGGCAACTGGTTCTCATTTAACAGAAGATGCAGCTACCAGCAGGTTGCGGACTTCTTCGTTCGTGCTTCCCGCGTCATCAAGGCACACGCTCCCAATGTGCAGACCATTATCTGCATCGGCGGCATTGAGGATCTCAATAAGGAAACGATGGAAAAGGAAGAAGAATTTGCACAGACCATTCCCGAAGCGGATATCTGGTCGGTTGACAAATATATGGCACTCCACTGGGGCTGGCCGTATGATGTGGCAGAACCGGGCGGTAACAGCCACAAACGCAGCAAGGTGCGTGAAATCTACGATATGACCAAGGCAAGCTATGAGCGTTACTGTTTCCTCAACGACGGCGAATCCAAGCCCATGATCATGTCCGAATTCAATGCGGACGGCGACGTGACCGGAGCATATGATCAGGCAGCCATGGTGCAGGAATTCTGCGATATTCTGGAGGAAGACAACGCTGACTGGTTCACGGGCTTTACGTTCTATCAGTTCCGTGACAGGGGCAGACTTGGTCTGGAGATCGAAGATCCCAACAATCCCGATGTCGGCATTGCACAGCCCGTTATGGACACCTACAGAAATCTCATTCACAGCGAGCGTTTCCTGCCGAAAATGACACAGGGCGAGGAAGTGCAGCTGCCGGTTACCCTGCGTTGGGGCAATTCCGAGGATGCCGAAGGTCTGGCGATCCCGCTGCATTTTGAGGGCAATCCCACTTTCTGTGAGATCACGTTCGAGGATGACGGCAACTACATGATGGAGATCAACGGTCACTGGTTCTACAAGTCCCCCAAGGCAAAGACCATCGACATGATGTCCGCTTTCTACAAGAAGCCCCTGACCGGTGCCTGTGATCTGACGCTGAAAATCTTTGCACCGCCCGCAAGCGGTGAAAATGATCTTACCCTCGATGACGGACTGTTCAACACCTATGCAAAGATCGAGAAAATGCCGAAAATTCGCATTCGCTTTGCACCGGTGGAACTGTAACCCCCTGTGAAACGGATTTTCCGCATTGACAATTTTATGTCAAAATGGAATGTTCCGTCCCCTTAATTGAAAATATTTTATGAATTTTCAAAGATTTATCCAAAAAAGCCTTGACAAATTCTTAAAATGTTGTATAATTTATAATAGGATATTAAGTTTATACAAGCTGCAGCTGCCTTCGTTGGCACTTGTGTCGGCGAACGAACAGCTGTTGTTTTGTTTGACGGATAGGAGATGAATGTTATGGGAATCATTGATAGTCTGAGCGGTGCCAGCCGTGGCGTCAGCGAAAGAGCTAAGAATGCTTCTGAAGTAAACAACCTGAAAAGAAAGATTCTGTACGAGGAAGAAAGAATTGTTGAGATTTTTGCTGACATCGGCAAAAAGTATTATAAAAATCCCGATGAAGACCGTGCAGTTATGAAGGCTCTGTGTGATGATATTGACACAAGACGCCGCCGTATCAAGAAGATGCGTTTTGAGCTTAACAGTATGCGTGGCTTCAAGATCTGCCCGAAGTGTGACGCTGAGGTTAACGAGAAGTTCCAGTTCTGCGGTGTATGCGGTGCAAGACTTCCCGATTCTGACGACGAGGACTTCACATCTCTGGAGACCAACGATTACTACACAGAGAGCGACAGCTTCTTCAACGCAGATACCATCAAGAATTATTAATTGCTACATATATCCCCCTTTCTTTCGGAAGGGGGATTTTGCTTGTTAGAATATTCCGTTATGGAAGAATTCATATGAAAATGACACATCCTGCG
>JAZOBK010000093.1:0-3162 GCA_045595985.1 Oscillospiraceae bacterium | reverse complement strand
ATCCGCTGCGTCAGTGTTCCATATGAAACAGGGATACCGTGCCGTTCCAGCACCTGTTTCCCTGATCTGCTTAGTACTTCGGCATACACGGATGCAACGCCCGCAAGAACAAAGAGCATTGCCGCAGCTTTCCCGACGATTTTGTCCGCAGCGGCATAGCCTCTGCAATCCGTGCCGCCGTCGAGAAAGTCGAGCATCGGGGAAATCCCCGTATCATGGCTTGCATACACCTGCTCCCCCTTACAGAGCACACAGGTAAAGTCTTTGTCATGCAGCAATTGCCTTGCACGTTCAATGTCATTCATAGAACTTTCTAAGCCTTTCCATGCGTTTTGTCAGCAGGGGGATCAGTGCCCACTGGAGCAGCATGATGATCCCCTTGCGTAACGGTTTTTCGGGTGATTGACATAGATTTATGCATCATAAAATCTCCTTATTTGAATCGAAATCTCATATTCCTATTATAGCATAAATCCATTTTGTCTGCAAGTGGTTACATAAGAAAATCCAAGCGTCAGTAATGGGATTTTTCAGTGATGCACACGCTTCAGAGATTTTTTCTGTAAACACTTGACAACCTATGAATAATGTGATATAGTGTTAATAAGAAATTTCTTGCACTGCATACCATATACAGTACAAACTGAACAGACGGGAGCGGATGCTCTGCGTCGGGTCACAGCGTGACAGTGGAATGATTTGCCCACGGGACAGTAGTTACAAATACTGGGTCGTGGGCTTTTTTATATACCTGCGAAGTGGAGTGCCATGAAGTTATCCCATATACTGCTATTACAGATGGAGGTATAAATTATGAAAACAATCGCAAATTCGCAGAAACCGCTTGATTTTGAAAAAACAGCCATTTGGGTTTCTATGGTCAGCATCGTCGGAAATCTGATCCTCACGCTGTTCAAGGTCGCAGCAGGCGTCATCGCACATTCAGGGGCAATGGTGAGTGACGCCGTGCATTCGGCGTCGGACGTGTTCAGCAGCATCATTGTCATCATTGGCGTCAGGTTTTCCGCAAGGGAATCGGATGAGGATCACCCCTATGGGCATGAACGCTTTGAATGCGTTGCAGCCATCGTGCTTGCAGTCGTGCTGCTCATCACGGGACTGTTCATCGGTGTGGATGCGGTGGAAAACATTTCTGCGGGCAATTATCAGGAAATGCAGATTCCGGGAATTCTGGCACTCATTGCCGCCGGTGTATCCATTGTCACCAAGGAGGCAATGTTCTGGTACACACGGTATTACGCCAAAAAACTGAATTCCGGTGCAGTCATGGCGGACGCATGGCACCATCGCAGTGACGCACTTTCCTCGGTCGGAGCACTGATCGGTATTGCAGGTGCAAGAATGGGTTTTCCGGTGCTCGAACCCATCGCAAGCCTTGTGATCTGTCTGTTCATCGTGAAAGCGGCGTATGATATTTTCAAGGATGCCATGGATAAGATGGTGGATCGTTCCTGCGATGCCAGAACGGAGCAGGAGCTTCGGGACTGTGTGCTGTCGCAGGAGGGCGTTCTCGGCATTGATCTGCTCCACACCAGAATATTTGGCAGCAGGCTTTATGTGGATATGGAGATCCGTGCGGACGGAAATAAGACGCTGTTTGAATCCCACGCCATTGCAGAGGATGTGCATAATCGGATCGAATCTGCATTTCCGCAGGTAAAGCATATCATGATCCATGTGAATCCCGATGGGGGACAGGCAGAGAATTAATAAAGACAATCCTTTGAAAAAAGAAGCTGTGCAGCCGAATGGCTGCACAGCTTAATTTTATGGAATTACATTTCAAACTTGAACGGATCATAACGCTTGTAAGCGGCTTCGTTTCTGGTAACCGTCATAGCGTCAGCCCATTCTTCGATCATCTTGTCGAAGTCCTCGCCGAACAGACTCACCTGAACGGAATAGATCTGATCCGCACTCCACAGGTCTTCCTCCGTTGCACGGTCTTCCAGATCATAACGAACAAGCAGGTAGTAAACCTCGTCTTCCTCAACAATGTAGGGCTTGCCGTAATCCTTTTCCTTGATTTCAAGGAGCTTGTTGTAGGCCTTTTCGCTGGGAGTATAGGTGATGTCCTCCTCATCCTCGTAATCTTCTTCGTTGATGATTGCAATGATTCTTTCGTTCGGATAGGAAACCGTGGAAGTTGTGGTTTCATCGGAAGAACCGCTTGCGGCAGTTGTCGTTGTCGTAGCCTCGGTGGTTGTTTCATCATCCTCAGCGACCAGAACATTGCCGTTTTCATCGGTTTCAGTCATCACAACAGCTTCGGTTGTATCTTCGCTGCCCACAGTTGTGGTTTCTGTTTCGGTTGTCGTAGTTGTGACAGCTGTGGTGGTTGTAGTAGCGGTATCCGTTACGCCCTTGGCTTCATTGGAGATGGAAGTGCAGTAAGCATTGTATTCGTCCTGAACCACGTTCATTTCGGTCATAACAGCTTCTACACCGCCGTCATCATACGCCTTCTCAACACGCTCCTTGTAATCCTTGACCATGTCCATCATCTTTTTCTTGCCGTCGGACTTGAGCAGATTGCCCTCACCGTCAACCAGGTTAAAGGCAACATACTGGGAACGCATGGTGTTTTCGAGATAGTATTCCTTAAGCTCGTCCTCAGAATAGCCATTCTCGCTCTCGGTACCGTAGTAGTAGTCGAAAACAGCTTCGCTCTTGTAGCTGGAAGTCATGATCTTGGTGAAGGATTCCTCACTGATACCATTCTTCGTCATGGATGCCTCGTAGCTGCCCCAGTAATAATCCATCATGAAATCGAGGTTCTCCTTTGCCTCGTCATCCAGTGTAAGACCGAGCTCATCGAACTTCTTTTCAACTGCAACATAGCTGACGCAAAGCTCAGTTGCTCTGTCTTGAATCCATGTCAGCGTGTCCACACCTGCGATGGTGGCAGCCTTCACAGCTTTAGCGGCAGCAATGTTAGATTCCGAATCCTCTGCCTTGAGTTTGGAAAGTGCCTCGTTGTAGGCGGAATTTGCATAATAAATGTAAATGCCTGCCGGAACCTTTACACCGTCCACTTCCATACCGTATCTTGTATCACTGCATCCTGTGAAAACTGCAGCAATACCAACAGCAGTCAGAAATGCGGTAACTTTTTTAAAAATTGACATGATGATACCTCCA
>JAZOBK010000092.1:0-9552 GCA_045595985.1 Oscillospiraceae bacterium | reverse complement strand
TCTTGTAATGTCCCGACCACGGCGTATTTGCCGTCATCAGCTGCTTGGGGCTGTAGCAGGCACCGTCATAATAGGCGGAAACAGCGGGCTGGAATTCATACATGACCATCCTGCCATGTGCATAGCTGTTGATAATGCGGTTGGCAACATCAATCGGGCCATTTTCACCACTCATGCCGCTGCCGTCCACACGACAGGAGTATTCGGGAACATTGCAGGGGGCGATTCCCTCACTGTACCAGATCTCCTTGCCGTACACATCATGCAGGAGCTGTGTGTTGTCGTCACCGTAAGTAGTGTAATGCAGACCGATCACATCAATGGCGTTGCGAAGCTCCTCGTTTTCCAGCATGGCCTCCGCAATCGTACGGCTGCCGACTTCATCGGATGCCACGAGTTTGATGGCAGAGAAATCATAGGGCGGATTTTCCTGCTCACGCAGGTGTTTGGCAAAGTAGATCAGCCATTCGGAATCCGCCTTTTCAGGCTCATTGGCGTCGGGACTGATGTAATCAAACGTCAGACCATAGGTAATGTAAGCAGCAACCAGTGTTTCATAGAACCAGCGGTATCTTGCCGCATATCCCGCTTCCTTGCTCTCTGTAAATGCAGCGGTGACCCAGTGCGGTTCACCCCAGCGAAGAAGATCCGCCGTAACATTCGGATTGATCCTCTTTGCATCCGCCGCCAGCATGAATCCGGCACCTCTCGTGACATCGGGCGTTTCTTCTTCAAAACGCTTTACGCACGGTTCTGTACCGGAAGAGGAATTGACATCCGCACCGAATTCCACCTTGATATGCGTCAGTCCCGCACCGTAATCCGGTGCAAAGAGCTGCCTGACAATTTCTTCGTAGATCTCCGGAAAATTCGCCTTGTAGTCCATCAGCAGACGGGAAGAACCATTTCCTGTGACGCAGCCCAGACCTCGAAAGGCAGCAGCGGGATTCTCGTTTACAGTATTGCCGTCCACAATGATCTCGCCGGTTTTCTGCACCAGCGGATGTACGTTGTTGTCCATTTCAATGCCTCACTTTATGCGTGTTCGGATTTCGGCACAGCGATCAGGAATTTGATTTTCTTGCCCTCATCCGTAAACATTTTCTCATGTTCCGTCACCAGATTCTCCTCGAAATCCGATGCGTGCAGATCCCTTGTGATGTATTTGAGGGAAAAACCTGCTTCCTCGAAGTACTCCAGTGATTCCTCGAACAGCTCATCATCATCCGTCTTGAACCAGAGCTCACCCTTGAGAAAAGCCTTGTACTGCAGTAGCTGCCGAACATGGGTAAGGCGTCTTTTCTTGTGCTTGCTTTTCGGCCACGGATTGCAGAAATTGATGAAGATCCTGTCAATACGGTCATCCTCGCCGAAAGCTTCGGCAATATTGGAAATGTTGAAGATCATCACACGCACCTGTTCATCCTTGCGGTCTGCACCTGCAAGTGCCTGTTCAATCTTACGCTTTGCCAGCACCAGCATTTCGTTTTTGATGTCTACAGCGATGAAATTGACATCATTCCAGTACAATACCGCCTGCGAAGCGAATCCGCCCTTTCCACAGCCGAGTTCGAGATAGATGGGCTTTCCGTTACCGAACTCGGATTCCCATTGGTTGCGGTTGTCTTTGGGCTGTGCAACAAAAAACGGACATTTGTCAAGCTCCGGTCTTGCCCATGGTTTGCAGCGTATTCTCATAAAGCACGTCCTCTCCTATAAACTGAATGCAATCTCACGTCCCGAGGGTTTGTACTCCTCACAAACAACGCCCGAAAGCCGGAACATCATTTCGGACGCCTTGATGGAATCTGTGTTTGCGTATTTATTCTCAAGATACACCACTCTGCGGATCCCGCTTTGAATGATCGCCTTTGCACATTCATTGCAGGGGAACAGCGTCACATAAATGGTGCAGTCCTTCATGGTGACACCTGCACAATTAAGGATGGCATTGAGTTCCGCATGGCAGACGAAGGGATATTTGGTGTCAAGATAATCCCCCTCACGTTCCCATGGCATTTCGTCATCACAGCAGCCGATCGGCATACCGTTGTAGCCCATCGAAACAATCTTGTGTTCGTTGGAAACGATGCACGCACCAACCTGCGTGTTGTTGTCCTTGCTTCTTTCTGCAGAAAGCAAAGCGATGCCCATAAAGTATTCATCCCAGCTTAAATAGTCCGAACGTTTCATAAGAATCCCTCCATAAACAGCTTGTGCACAGCCCTCGGAAATCGGAAAGCTGTGCAGCAGGCATAAGTATTTAGTTAGTTTCTTCCGGAGCTGCTTCAGCAGCAGATGCTGCATCTACAAGTGCAGCTGCCTGTGCAAGTTCATTGAGATCGCCGAATCCGGGAATTGCAGCTGCCTGTACTGTGGGAACTGCGTCCGCAGCAGGTGCCTGAACAGGAACGGGTTCCACAGCGGGAACTGCCGCAGCAGCAACGGGCTGTGCAACAGGAACAGGCTGTTCTGCGGGAGCAGCAGGTTCAACTGTGGGTGCAGGTGCAGTTACCGGAGCTGCTTGAGCTGACGGAGCAGCCGCAGCGGGCTCGGGTTTCTTTTCTGGTTCCTTGTCTTCAACCTCTACATAGATTTCCTCATCTGCAACGAATCCCTCATTCTTCAGCTGCTTAACAGGCACACGCTTGAGCGGGGAGTAGACGAATTTATTGCAGGAATCATGTTCTTCCTTTAAAGAAACAAATTTACTGCACAGAATGCGATTTCCTTCCTTGGTACGCTTGCCGAACTGGCAGTAACCGCATTTCGGTGCCATCTGTCTGTCAAAATAATTTGTTTTTTTCTGAAAAAGGCTTCCGAGACCCATAATATCACCTCAAAAAATCATAATATGTTACATTATATCATATTTCAATCCATTTGTCCAGTGTTTTTTTTAAAAAACTATCAATATTTTTCTTGTTCCATTTCTGTACCATGGGCTGCTTCTTCAATGCTTGTTTCTGTGCCAAAGAATGCGAAAAAATTTGTATGCTTTTACATATGCATCAAGAAAAATGATTCGATACTTTACTAACTATTGTGCACTTCAGAATATACAAATAGTTATTGTACACAGAACTTTAACGCTTAAAATCGTGATTAGTTCTGGAAAAGACGGGAAACTACTACAAATTGTATTTGTATATTTTTATAGATAAAAAGTTACTGATTAGTGCGAAACGCATAAAATTCAACATATTCGTTAGTGCACAATGCGGATGGATTTTTGTCTGTTTATATGTTATAATGGTATAGTAAGCATATAGAACTGCAAGTGGCGTCGATGCGTGGCATAGATGCTGCATTTTATGTGCAAATTATTCTGGGAGGTTTCATAATGGGTGCAAAAACGAAGAAGTCTGTTCCGTTCCGCGGCACACCTGAGCAGGAAGCACAGCTTCGTGCGGTGATCGCTGAGCATAAGGACGAACAGGGCGCACTGATGCCCGTGCTGCAGAAGGCACAGGACATCTACGGCTATCTGCCGATTGAGGTGCAGAAGATTATTTCCGACGAAATGGAAATTCCGATGGAGAAGATCTATGGCGTCGTAACATTCTATGCACAGTTCTCACTGTTCCCGAAGGGAAAATACAACATTTCCGTCTGTCTTGGTACTGCTTGCTATGTAAAGGGTTCCGGCGATCTCTATGAGAAGCTGAAGGAAATTCTGGGCATTGACGGCGGCGAGTGCACAGAGGACGGCAAGTTCTCACTGGAAGCGTGCCGCTGCATCGGTGCGTGCGGTCTGGCTCCTGTCCTGACAATCAATGAGGACGTATACGGTCGTCTGGGCGTTGATGATCTCGCTGACATTCTGGCAAAATACGAGTAATTTGCTCACCTTTTAAGATTACATAACAAGGAGGAACATATACATGAAATCGCTCGACGAAATCAAAGTGATTCGTGATGAAATGGCCGTTGAGCTGCAGACGCGAGATGAGTCTGTAGAGGCAAACGGCACTAAGTATCGCAAGCATGTTCTGATCTGCGGCGGTACCGGCTGTACTTCTTCCGGCAGTGTACAGATTGAAAAGACGCTGGCAGAAGAACTGGAAAAGAACGGCCTGACAAACGAAGTTCAGATTGTTAAGACTGGCTGTTTCGGTCTTTGTGCACTCGGTCCGATCATGATCGTTTACCCCGAGGGTGCATTCTACTCCATGGTAAAGGCTGAAGATATTGCTGAAATCGTAACCACCCATCTGGTAGAGGGCGGTCAGCCTGTTGCACGTCTGCTGTATGATGAGACTGTAACAGACGAGGGCATCAAGTCCCTGAACGACACTGCATTCTACAGCAAGCAGCATCGTGTTGCTCTGCGTAACTGCGGTGCGATCAACCCCGAGTGCATTGACGAGTACATCGGTAAGGATGGCTATCAGGCACTGGCAAAGGTTCTGAAGGAAATGACTCCTGAGGATGTTATCCAGACAATTTTGGATTCCGGTCTGCGTGGCCGTGGCGGCGGTGGGTTCCCGACAGGTATGAAGTGGGAGCTTGCCCGCAACATCGTTCCGGATGCTGATCAGAAGTATGTATGCTGCAACGCCGACGAAGGCGACCCAGGTGCATTCATGGATCGTTCCGTACTTGAGGGCGACCCCCATGTAGTTCTGGAAGCTATGGCAATTGCAGGTTATGCAATTGGTGCAACACAGGGTTATATCTATGTTCGTGCTGAATATCCGATCGCTGTAGATCGTCTGCGTATTGCAATTGCACAGGCAAGAGAGTACGGCGTTCTGGGCAAGAACATCTTCGGCACAGGTTTTGACTTTGACATTGACCTGCGTCTGGGTGCAGGTGCATTCGTATGCGGTGAGGAAACTGCTCTGATGACTTCCATCGAAGGCAACCGCGGTGAACCTCGTCCGAGACCTCCGTTCCCGGCTGAAAAGGGTCTGTTCGGCAAGCCCACAATCCTCAACAACGTTGAGACATATGCAAACATTCCGCAGATCATCCTCAATGGTGCTGACTGGTTCACCTCCATGGGTACAGAAAAGTCCAAGGGTACTAAGGTATTCGCTCTGGGCGGTAAGATTCACAACACAGGTCTGGTAGAGGTTCCTATGGGTACAACTCTGCGTACTGTTATTGAAGAAATCGGCGGCGGCATCCCGAACGGCAAGAAGTTCAAGGCTGCACAGACCGGTGGTCCTTCCGGTGGTTGTATCTCTGCTGAAAATATGGACATTCCGATCGACTATGACAACCTGATTGCAATCGGTTCCATGATGGGCTCCGGCGGTCTGATCGTAATGGACGAGGATAACTGCATGGTTGACATCGCTAAGTTCTTCCTCGAATTTACAGTAGACGAGTCCTGCGGTAAGTGCACACCCTGCCGTATCGGTACAAAGCGTATGTATGAGGTGCTCGACAAGATCACAAAGGGTCAGGCAACTCTGGAAGATATTGACAAGCTTGAGGAGCTCTGCTACTACATCAAGGCAAACTCTCTCTGCGGTCTGGGTCAGACAGCTCCGAACCCGGTACTGTCCACTCTGAAGAACTTCCGCGAGGAGTATATTGCACACGTTGTTGACAAGAAGTGTCCCGCAGGCGTATGTAAGGATCTGCTGCAGTTCACTATCGACGCTGAAAAGTGCATCGGCTGCGGTATGTGTGCAAGACAGTGTCCTGCATCTGCAATTTCCAAGACTGATTACGTTGCTCCCGGTCACAAGCTGCCGTCTCTGGCAATTGATCAGGATAAGTGCGTAAAGTGTGGTGCTTGTATGCCCACATGTAAGTTCAAGGCTATTTCCAAGGGCTAAGGAGGAACAAAGACATGGCAGATATTAATGTAAAAATCAATGGCATTGCAGTTTCTGTTCCCAAGGGTTCTACCATTCTGGAAGCTGCACACGCTGCAGGTGTGGAGATTCCCACCCTGTGCTATATGAAGGAAATCAACGAGATCGGTGCGTGCCGTATCTGTATGGTTGAAGCAAATGAAGGCAGAGGTTTCCGTCTGGTTGCTGCCTGCGTATATCCTGTAACCGAGGGCATGGAGGTTCTGACCAACTCTCCCAAGGTTCTGGAATCCAGAAAGAAGACAGTTGAGCTGATTCTTTCCACACACGATAAGAAGTGCTTGTCCTGCGTAAGAAGCGGTAACTGCGAACTGCAGAAGCTGGCTAACGACCTTGGTGTTGAAGATTTCAATACCTATGCAGGCGAGATGAAGGAATATGATGTTGATGATTCCGCTGTACATATGTACCGTGACAACAACAA
This sequence comes from Oscillospiraceae bacterium, assembly GCA_045595985.1. Classification (GTDB taxonomy): domain Bacteria; phylum Bacillota; class Clostridia; order Oscillospirales; family Ruminococcaceae; genus UBA3855. Next base: position 3,297 of record JAZOBK010000092.1, on the reverse strand, counting down.
GTGCATTCTCTGCCGTCGCTGCGTAGCAGTCTGCGGCAAGACACAGGGTGTTGGCGTAATCGGTGCAAACGAGCGTGGTTTCGCAACAACGATCGCAAGTGCATTTGACATGGGTCTGGGCGAAACAAGCTGTGTAGCCTGCGGCCAGTGTATCGCTGTATGTCCTGTAGGTGCTCTGTCCGAAAAGGAATACATTGATGATGTATTTGCAGCAATTGCAGATCCTTCCAAGAGAGTGATCGTACAGACTGCTCCTGCAGTTCGTGCAGCTCTGGGTGAAGAATTCGGCTATGAGATCGGCACAAACGTAGAAGGCAAGATGGCTGCATCCCTGCGTCGTCTGGGCTTTGATGATGTATTTGATACCGACTGGGCAGCTGACCTGACCATTATGGAAGAAGCTACCGAGTTCATGGATCGTTTCAAGAACGGCGGCAAGCTCCCGCTGATCACATCCTGTTCTCCCGGCTGGGTTAAGTACTGCGAGCACTACTTCCCTGAGATGACAGAGAATCTGTCCAGCTGTAAGTCTCCTCACCAGATGCTTGGTGCAATCGCAAAGACTTACTATGCTGAGAAGATCGGCGTAAAGGCAGAGGATATCGTAGTTGTCAGCGTAATGCCTTGTACAGCTAAGAAGTTCGAGATCGGCAGAGATGATCAGAACGGTGCAGGTGTTCCGGATGTAGATTATGTACTGACCACAAGAGAGCTGGCAAGAATGATCCGTCGTGCAGGTCTGAACTTCAGAGCAATGCCTGATGAGGACTTCGACAATCCGCTCGGTCTGTCTGCTGGTGCAGGCGACATCTTTGGTGCAACAGGCGGCGTAATGGAAGCTGCTCTGAGAACTGCAGCTTGCTGGCTGACAGGTGAGGACAAGGTGATTGAGTTCACTGATGTTCGTGGTACTGACGGTATCAAGCGTAAGACTTACAATGTTAACGGCACTGAGATCAAGGTTGCTGTTGCAAGCGGTCTTTCCAATGCAAAGGAACTGCTCAAGTCCGTTCAGAACGGCGAAGAAGTTCACTTCATCGAGATCATGGGATGCCCCGGCGGCTGTGTAAACGGCGGCGGTCAGCCCCAGCAGCCTGCAAGTGTTCGCAACTTTGCAGATCTGCGTGAGCTGCGTGCAAAGGCTCTCTATGATGAGGATGCTGCTAAGGAACTGCGTCTGTCCCATCTGAATGCAGATGTTCAGAAGCTCTATGAGGAATTCCTCGGCGAGCCGAACAGCCACAAGGCACATGAACTGCTGCACACAACCTATGTAAAGCGTTCTATCAACTAAGATTCACGAAAATGTCCCGACCGTAAGGTCGGGGCATTTTGTAAGAATATGAAAAAGCGATGTGCGACTGCACATCTCTTTTCGTTTATTCCTCAATCAAGGAGAGGATCTCCTCCGGAGTAAAGCTGTACTTCTTATCACAGAAATGGCAGCATACCTCAATATTCTCGTTGCTTTCCGCCAGTTCCTGCAGATCAGCCTTACTGATGCTTGTGAGCACCCTTGCCGTCCGTTCACGGCTGCAGTCACAGAAATAACCACATTTCGCCTCGTCCAGCAGATTTGCATCCAGTCCGTCCAAGCACTTCATGACGACATCCTCTGCCGTCATTCCTTTGGCAAGCATTTCTGTGAAATGCGGCATTTCGGAAACATTCTTCTCCAGAATCGGAATGCACGCTTCATCCGCAAACGGCAGCAGCTGGATCAGAAAACCTCCCGCATACTGTACGCTCAGATCGGGTGCAACCAGTACGCCAAGACTCAATACAGTCGGAATCTGTTCGCTCGTTGCGTAGTAATTGGCAATGTCCTCGGCAATTTCACCCGAAATCAGAGGGATTGTCCCCACATACGGTTCTTTCAGCCCCATGTCTTTAATTACGGAGAACGTGCCGTTTCCGACAGCACCGCCCACATCGAGTTTGCCTTTCGCATTCAGTGGAATTTCCACAATGTAGTTATCCGCGTAGGATTTTACATGCCCCCAGCTGTCAGCACAAGCGACCATACTGCCAATCAGCCCATCGCCATCAATACGCAGCGTCAGGGATTCATCCTCACTTTTCAGACCATATCCCATCAGTGAAGCTGCAATGGAAAGCCGTCCCAGTGCTGCCGTGACAACTGCAGAGGGCTTATGATATTTTTCGATCATTGCAACCATGTCGGTTGCGTCAATTGCGGATGCAACCACACTGCCATCCGCAGAAATCGCTCTTTTAATGATACTCATTTTGTATCCTCCAATTCCGGTTTGCGTGCCACAAACAGCATTCGCTCCGATGTGTCGTGTAATTTTGAAAGAATTTCCGGCTGCTCCAGATTTTTGTCAGCATCGTAAATGCCCACAAGCTCAAATCCGGCATTTTTGACAGCGGATTCAATTTGTTCCGAAGTATAGGCGTTTTCTGTAATAAATTCATCACTTCGGTAATATGCGTCGCCATCCTTTTCAAAGAACGTCAGCTGCATTTCGACCGTATCCGTGCCCTCTTTCAGACGGTTTTCCCATACACAGAATACGGAATCCGTGTCATAGAGAAAGGTCTTGTCATGCAGCACCTCTCGATGCTTGTACACCGTATTCATATCAAAAATAAATAATCCGCCGGGCTGTGCAAAGAGTGAAACCCTGTGAAACACCTTCTGCACATCCTCAAAAGAGGGGAGATGATTCAGACTGTCCAGTGTGCAGATGGTTACATCTATTGTGCCAAACATATCAATTTCCCGCATATCCTGACAAAGATACTGAATTGGCAAACCGCTTTCAAATTTTTTTTCCATTGCTGCCGCCAGCATGGCAGGGGAGTTGTCCACACCGATGACATCGTAGCCAAGCTTTGCCATTTCTTCGCTCATCGAACCGCTTCCGCAGGCGAGATCAAGCAGAATTCTGCCCTCTGTGCGGATCTCCCTCTCCACAATGTGGTGGAGCCTTGCCGCACGCAGCGGATAATCCACATTCTGCGTCAGTGCGTCATAGAATGCAGCAAAATTTTCATAATTCATTGTGTCACATCCTCGCATCATCCAATATTTACAGCCCTCTCCGCCATGGAACAGAGAGGGCTGATGGAATTACAGATTAGTTGTTCTCCTTCATAGCACAGCACTTCTTGTATTTTTTACCGCTGCCGCAGGGACACGGATCATTCGGTCCAACCTTCATGGACTGACGAGCTTCCACGCTGCCTGCATTCGGAGCATCGGGCTTTGCCACCTGCTCACGCTCCGGAGCTCTGTCCTGCTGGATCTGAATCGTCAGCAGCATACGAACA
>JAZOBK010000091.1:0-2062 GCA_045595985.1 Oscillospiraceae bacterium | reverse complement strand
GAGCTGCAGTGGGCTGACCAGCGTCTTGCCCTGTCCCATGCATCCCCACTGTGTTTCAAAATCTCTGGAATCGGTCAGCGTCGTAGATGCGGTAAAGCTCTGGATTCCGTTGACGTTGAGCGTCGTTTCTCCGGAATCATTGACATTATAGCCAAGCTCCCGATACGTTCTGCGAATGCTGAACAGCGGCAGACTGATGTCCTCTATCAGCTGTGCATAGAACGGATTGCAGCTGTTTGCAAACGCCTGCGTGATATTCTGCTTGCCGTGTCCGTTTTCCTCATGGCATTTGATGATCTCACCGCTTCGGTTCTCGTAGCTGCCGGTACATTCAAATTCCTTTTCGGAAAGCCGCTCCGTTCCCATCGTTTCAAGTGCGGCAATTGTGGTGAAAATTTTCTGCGTGGAGCCGGGTACCGTGGGATAGAACACCTTGCACAGCATACTGCCTTCTTCCAGCGATTCGATGTCCGTGTAATTGTTGAGAATATTAATGCTGGGGCGGCTCAGACATACATAGATTTCACCCGTCACATAATTATACGCCACCGCACAGCCATTTTTACTGCCGAACGCATCGTACACGATACGGTTCACGTCATGATCAAGCGTGGTGTGGATCGCCGCCTCGCCATCCTCCTGTGCACCGAGCATGAAGCTGTAATTGGTGAGCATTTCCTTATTCGTCGCAACCAACGTGTTGGTCATCTGTCCGCTGTCGTCTCCGATGAAATTCCCTACATCCAGAAACTGCTTCTCACCGTAGGTTTCCTTATCTGCTTTGGGATCGAACAGAACATCCCCGTTTCGGTCATAAACACAGCCGAGCGTTACCCTTGAGGAATGCGAGAAGTAGAATGCAGCTTCCGTCTGCAGCTTATAGATCAGCACGCCCATGCCGATCAGAAATGCCAGAAGCATCAGCGTGATCAGGTGCTGTCCCCTGCGGATACTTTTCATGCCTTCGCCCCCTCTGCTGTGCTTATTTTCTTTGAACCGTCCTTCTTTTTCTTCTTCGGCTGATCAATCTTGTGACGGAACAGCGGCGAATGTCCTGCCTTGAGCATACCGACAAGGAATCCGCAGGTCACCATGGAGCTTCCGCCCTGTGAAATAAAGGGCAGCGTGACGCCTGTGAACGGGATGAGATTGCACGAACCGAAAATATTCAGTGCCATCTGCACCACAAATATCGCTACGATTCCCACCGCCATAGTGGCGTGGTAATAGTTCTTCGGCGGATTCATCAGAACGGTCATGAGCATCATCAGAATGGCAATGACCATCAGAAATGCGTAGAGCAAGCCCCATTCCTCACAGATGGAGGCAAAGACAATGTCCGATTCGTAGGCAAATACATTATGCAGATAGCCCTGTCCGGGCCCGAGTCCCAGCCAGCCGCCCCTTGCAATGCCGATCAATGCCTGACACTGCTGATAGCCGTTGCCGTACTGGTCAGCCCAGATGTCCACGTGCAGTCTGTCCTGTACATAGGAAGGTGCAAGCACCCATGCAGCAACAAGCACAATGACCGTAGCCACACCGCAAATGATCACGGCTGTCTTGGAAATTTTCGCCCTCGGATAACACAGGCGGCACACCAGTGCACAGGCAAATACCGCTGCAAATGTCGGGAGGCTGCCCAGATCCCTGCACCACCACTGCAGTCCGAAGATCGCCAGTGCCATTGCACACAGGCGGAGCGTATCCGGCGATACATAGAAAAACAGGATCTTGATTTTTTTGTGCAGCTCCATAATGGAAGCGGCACAGATCAGAACAAAGCACGGCTTAATGAATTCCGACGGCTGCAGCGAAAATGAGCCGATGTTGATCCATATGCCGCGATCGCCCGTAAACAGAAGTATACAGAGCATCAGAATGGCGATCACGCCGTAGATATAGGGTTTCTTCATCCGAATCCATTCATGGTTCCTTGTCAGCAGGAAACCAGCCTGACAGGCAGCCAGTGCTGCAATGCAGGTGATCAGGTGCTTGAAGGACAGGCTTACACCACCAAAGCACGACTGGAAGATCAATCCCATATTGAGTATGCCAAGCA
>JAZOBK010000090.1:0-4197 GCA_045595985.1 Oscillospiraceae bacterium | reverse complement strand
ATGAATTACTCCTTATTTGTAATAATAATAATAATATAGTGTATGCAGTTTCTCTGTCATTACCAGAAAAACATATGTAGGATATTATCCCTTTGATTCCAGATAATAGCTTGCTTCCATGTCAGCCACGCTCAATGCAAATGCAAGCGGGAACATTTCAAACGCCTTGCCAATAGAATTTTTGTCTTCAATTCCCGAAAAACCCATGTGATAGCGGATCGCAAATGCCTCCTCACGGGACAAACGCATATAACTGGAAATAATATACACGGATTTTTCGCCATGTCCATAGGGGAGTGAATCGTCGATCGTGTAATACGGAACCTTTTCCCATACTCCCTGTGCATTTTTGGAGTTACGGAATTCCGTCTTATAGAAATTCAGCTTGCAAATATCATGCAGCAGGGAAACGAGTGCAACGGTTTCCTCGCTGTAATCCATACGATACATTTCCTTTGTTCGGGGACGGGAAAGATAATCCTTCAGACAGTGATAGACATTCACGCTATGTTCAACAAGACCGCCAACATGGGAACCATGGAATCTGGTGCTTGAAGGTGCGGTAAAAAAATCGCTGGAATCGGACAACAGATAATCAAGCAAATTCTGTGCACCTGCTCTTTTGATGTGTGTCTGAAACAATTCGATAAATTCTTCTTTGGCATTCATAGGCCTTACCTCCTTGAAATGGATACTTAAATATTATATCATTTTTTTACACTTGATGCAAGTGCATTGTAAAAAATCATTGAATAACACATTTTTTAAAAACGAAATTTGTACAGTTTTGACAATTTTTTTTTGAAATCCGATAGAAAGCATAAAAGAAATCAAAAGCGGTTATAATATTGCGGAACCGGTTTCTGCTGCGAAAACTGCAGTGAACCGGCAGCAAAGCAAGGAATAAGGAGGAAAATTCCATGAAAAGAAAACTGATTCTGCTGCTTGCAATTGCAGCTGCTGCAGTACTGATGGTAGCGTGCGGGAGAAACCGTGATAAGAATAACAACGATTCCTCAACCGTAGTAACCGAAACAAGTACCAGCGAAACCACGACAGAAACTACCCCTGCAACCACTGAAGCAACGGCACCAACGACGGATGGCGGTTTGATGAGCGACATTATTGACAATGGTGAATCCATGATCAGCGATATTGAGAGTGATCTCTCCGGAAACGGCAATATCGCAACGTCAACAACAGTGACCACAACAAGATAAGCTCGGAGAATTCAATTGAATGACTCATAGGATTAGCCCTGCATTGTCGGGGCTAATCGCTTTCTATATAACATAATGATTTCAGATTTGACTTATTTGAAAAAATATGCTATACTAAACTTAAGTTTGCATTTCATTATAATGAAACGGGAGATGAATTATGGAGTTACAGGGACAGAATGATGCAGTGACAGAAAATGCAGTCCGTGCATTGCCTTCGGATACAGTATTGTCGGGCAAGTATCAGCTCGTTGAAATGCTGTCCGATGATAAGCAATGGATCACATATCTTGTAAAAGAAACAGAAACAAACAGCGAATTGCATATCAAGGAATTTCTCCCGCAGAAGATTACGGAACGCAGTGAGGATGGTCTTTCTGTGCGTGTTTCCGATGTAAAAGCATTTTCAAAACAGAAAAAACAACGCTTAACCGCCGTAAAAAAGCTAATGAAATCCCAAATCCCACATCTGAACAGTCCCACCGGTTTTTTTGAAGAAAACGGCACACTGTATCTTGTGGATTTCATTTATAATGCCGATTCTCTGAATGTATCGGATGTCCCGATCACTGCCATGTATCTTCGCAGTCTTGGCATTGCTCTTTGCGATACCTATGCTGCATTACATAAATTCGGATTCTGCTATGGAAATATCTCCGCAAAGGAATTATTGCTGAAATCCGATGGAACGTATTTTCTCCCGTATCATCCTGTTTTACAGTCACTGTCCCATGAAAAGGATCTCTCACTGGATCTGTATCGTCTTACATCATTCTTGTCAGAACTGTTCCTGCTTGCTGACAGTGAAGAAGATGCACAAACAACGCCCTCAACGTATGCAGTCATGAAAAATGTACTGCAGTACCGTTATCATAATGCGATTCTTCTCAAAAATGCATTGATCTGCCTCGAAAATACAGTGAATAAACCCACTACTTTTGTTTCCTCCCGAAAATCCATTGTCAGAGCCGTCCTTTGTGTTGGATTTCTTCTGTGCGGAGCCGCAATCGTGTATCGGGTAGGAATCACCAATCTTCCTCTTGGCGTTTGCATGAAATTGGGACTTGTTCAGCCCGATGTTGTTTCCGTCTGGATGCCTCTTGACGAATCAGCGGATGAAGAAGAAACACTTGCAATGTACAAGAAACTGACTGCGGGATTTGAGCGGAAATACACCGGCTACGGGGTGGATCTGGTGATCTACGCAGGCGATTCCTTTTCCGAAGCAATGAAGTTATCAGAGGGCTCAACAGAGCTGCCGACTGTTTTCATGAACACAAAGGATGAAACCGTGTTCTCTCTCGCATCCGATCTTTCCCCTTTGCTTCGCTCTCTTGATGATGGTTATCTTGCGGATATGGATGCTTTTCGGAACACCGTGCCGCTTGGATGCAGCCTGCCGGCATTGTATTATCATGTCTATTCCGCTGAGGAAATTCCCTCGGAAACAATGGAGTTTTCTGATATTGATCCTGCAGTTTCCTATGACTCCGGCGTGTCATTGTTCATAGATTCCATGGAAGAAGATACTGAACGAACCGAGGGTGAGTTTTCTGAATTTCTGAACAGCCGCAGTGAGCAGCCGTTTCTGGCAAGTACGGCAATGCTTTCCATCGCAGAGCGGAACGGAATTTCATCGGGAGCGATCAAAATGCTGCCCATTTCTGTAAATGGTGAATATCCACTGCAATACGAGATGTACTGCACTGTCAATCAGCAGAAGGATTGGAACAGTCGATATATTGGTATGCTCTGGATACAGTATCTTCTGACGGAAGAAGCACAGCAGATCATGTTTGCGGAGAATTATAGTATCCTGCCGATACATTGCAAGGCAGTACCGCAGACAATCGAAAATCACGACGCATTGGCTGTCATTGACGATATTCTGCCGGATATCGACAGTACCACTATGCAGTAACGGAGGTAGAATATGAGCTGGTACAGTACAAACAGTGAATCGTTTCCTGCTGCAGTTCAGCGTGCTCTGCTTCCGGAAAATACAACGATTCATGAGTTCTACACCATTGAAAAGGCGATTCGTGTCTGCGGTACGGAACTTTGCTATCTCGCTGTTGATTCCCGAACAGATGAGAAGCTCATTCTTCATGAGATCCTTCCCATCCGTTGGTGTATGCGTGATGAAAACGGAAGCTGGACGCCCCGTCAAGCTGATTCCGAAAATGCATTTGACGCTGTCAAAACAGAATCTCTGAAAAGACTTGAAACGCTGCAAAAACTGCATGAAGAATCCGCATTGGAAGAAATTCTCGACATTTTTGAGGAACACGCAACCGTCTGGTTTACTACGAAGTATTCGGAACAGGAAGACTTGTTCCATGCAATCAACGGAATCATCTATTCTCCGCAGGAAGCCATTGACCTGCTTACACCTGTCATGGATACACTTGTAGGACTGCACGCGGATTCTTTGGTTCACGGTACGGTTTCTGCACATTCAATAATGCTGAACGGTGAAAATGCTGTTCTAACAAGCTGGTGTACAGCATTATGCAGCGAAGAAGTTTCTGAAATCACCGTTTCACAGGATGTGCGGGCGGTAAGTCAACTCCTGTACCGAATGATGACGGGGGAACAGGTCTACAGCAAGGAAACTGCTGCTGTTCTGCCATCCGGAATCCATCATGCACTGCGAACGGGCATGGAAAGCACGGATATAACTATGGAACAGCTTTGGATTCATCTTCACAAGGATCGTGCTGTCAAACGAAGCAGGAAGCTTTCACAGCCTGATGGAGATTCTTCTATTTTTTCATTAAAATTCACCGCTGTATTTTGCTGCATTTGTCTGGTTCTTCCATTGCTTTTAGGAGCATTTGTGATGTTTGGCAGTCGTTTAAAAGACGCTGAATATACCCTTGCAGATCATCAGATCCGTGTCCCCGAGTTATTATATATGTCACAGGAAGATGCTGTTGCGGCGGCAAATTCACTCAAGCTGCACGTCATCATTGCA
>JAZOBK010000089.1:0-6292 GCA_045595985.1 Oscillospiraceae bacterium | reverse complement strand
ATGGCAAGCGGCGGTTATCCTGTAAAATACGAAAACGGCAAGGTGATTTCCGGTCTTGATGATAAAGGTCAGACGGAAGGTGCATTTGTATATCATGCGGGCACAAAGTACGCAGACGGAGAATTCCTGACTGCAGGCGGTCGTGTGCTCGGTGTGACCGCAACAGCGGATACATTGCATAATGCCCTTGCACAGGCATACAAGAGCGTGGAGCAGATCTCCTTTGAAAAGGCACATTATCGTAAGGACATCGGACAGCGTGCTTTGCAGGCAAAGTAAGCGAGGTGCTGTATGCATCCAAAATTAAAGCGGTGTTTCCAGTTCGGACAATTTGCAAATATCCTGTTTCTTGTATTTGCAGTGATCAGTGCAGTGTATTATTGGCTGATCGAAAGACATACTAAAACTGTTGTTGCATTGGAAATTGCAGCATATATCGTTGAAACAGGCGGATTCGTACTGATGTTGCTGTCGCTGATCAATTTCTGGAAAATTGTTCGTCACCGATACATCATGAAGGCGGCAATGCTCATTTATCTTCTGGTGGAAGTGATCATCATGATCATGGATTTCAACTCTACAAGCATTCCGTTCTACCAATCCAATTCAATGGCTTTGAACATCGGACATTCCGTTTTTTCGGCAGCGATCTGTTTTACCTATCTGGCACTGGAACCGAAAAATCCATCGCTGGAGGTTTCAATCGTTGTCACCATTGTGATCATTCTTTGCGGTATGCTTGGAACGATTTTCAAAATGAATGTCTATATCAGTCTGTTTGCAAATTCTATCGCCTATGTGGTGTTCTTCTCCATCATGCGTTTCCTGCACTCGCAGGAAAGAATCATGGTGGACTGCTACGGTGACCGAGCGAGAGAAACCAAGTTTACAAGTTCATTTTTCGATGATTAATATTCATTCCATAATAGGTGAGGCTATGAACGAGAGATTGCCGTATCTGCGTGAAAAAACAGCACAGCTTACCGGTTCCCCGGGCGTGTATCTGATGAAGGATGAAAAAGGCGGCATCATTTATATCGGCAAAGCCAAAAATCTGAAAAATCGTGTCACCAGTTATTTTCGAGTATCTGCTGACCATACGCCGAAGGTGGCAAAAATGGTTTCCCATGTCTGGGATTATGATTTCATTGTCACCGATTCGGAATATGAAGCACTTCTCTTGGAGTGCAGTCTGATCAAACAGCACAAACCCCATTATAATATCCTTCTCAAGGATGACAAGGGGTACCACTATATCAAAATTTCCGATGAAGCCTACCCACGCATCACAGCGGAAAAACAAAAGACGGGGGATGGACGGTACATTGGTCCGTACACCGGCGGTTTTGTCACGAAATCCACAGTGGAGGAGGTCAATGCAGTATTCCGGCTTCCAACCTGTACAAAGAAATTTCCGCAGATGTTCCGCAAAGCAAGACCATGTCTGAATTACCACATCAAACGTTGTATGGGCGTGTGTCTGGGGAATGTTCCGCAGGAGCAGTATCGTGATACCATCGAACAGGCAGTGGATTACATCCGAAACGGCAGCAATGCCTCTGTTGAACGCATGAACCTTGAGATGGAACGTGCTGCCGAAGCACTGGATTTTGAACGAGCTGCCATTCTTCGTGACCGTATCCGTGCCATTCAGAGGGCGGGCGAGTCACAGAAGATCATTGATAATAATTTCAGGGATGCTGATGTGATTGCATCTGCCGAAAGTCAGGATGAGCTGTGTATTTCCGTACTGATGTATCGTGAAGGGCGTTTGCATGACAAGCAAACCTTTCATTTTTCCGAGCACGCGGATGAAGCGGAATTTGAAGCATTTGTCACACAGTTCTATCACGGACGAACGGATCTGCCAAGAGTCATTCTTCTTGAAACGCCGCTTTCCGAAGCAGAGATGCTTGCAGAAATGTTTTCTGCACAGGCAGGTTTCAAGGTGAAACTCACGGTTCCCCAGCGTGGAAACGGTCTGCAGCTCATTCGTATGTCCAAACAAAATGCTGTAGAACATATTGCTGTGCATACCAATCGAACCGGAAAAGAATTGCTTGCAGTTGAAGCACTCGGCAAGCTGTTAGGAATGCAGCAGGTTCCGAAATATATCGAAGCATACGATATATCCAATCTTGCGTCGGAATCCATGGTTGCGGGTATGGTCGTATTTGAAAACGGCAGACCTCTGAAAAAAGCGTATAAACGCTTTACCATCAAGGAATCCATGATGCAAAACGACTACGCTTGTATGCAGGAGGTCATTCGCCGAAGGCTGAACCACCTCGCTGATGACTCAGATGAGTGGTTTGCCCGAAAACCCAATCTGATTCTGCTTGACGGCGGAAAAGGCCATGTAAATGCCGTTGCTCCGATCGTGCAGGAACTTGCACCCGATATTGCAGTGTTCGGTATGGTGAAAGATAATAAACACCGTACAAGGGCCATTGCAACCGAAGGAGGGGAGATCAGCGTTTCCGGCACGCAGAGTGCATTCCATCTCCTGACGCGAATTCAGGATGAGGTGCATCGGTATTCCGTTGCATTCATGCATAGTAAACACAAAAAACGAAGCTTTGCCTCGGAATTAACGCAAGTAGAGGGCATCGGGGAAAAGCTTGCCCAGAAGCTGATGCTCCATTTTAAAACCAAGGATGCCTTGCTTGAGGCGTCGGAGGAAATGCTTGCAAAAGCGGGAATTCCCCAAAAAACAGCCCAACGCCTATATGCACATCTGCATCAGAACTAACGGAGGAATCACACCATGAGAGTCATTACAGGAACAGCAAAGGGAATACGTCTGAAAACGCTGGAGGGACTGGATGTACGTCCTACCACGGAACGTGTCAAGGAGGGTATGTTTTCATCCATTCAGTTTGATATTTCCGGTGCAACTGTTCTGGATCTGTTTGCAGGCAGCGGTCAGCTTGGAATTGAAGCGTTGAGCCGTGGTGCAAAGCAGGCAGTGTTTGTCGATCATTCTCCGCAGGCGATCCGAGTAGTGAAGGAAAATCTGGAAAAGACAGGTTTCACAAGCAAAGCACAGGTTTATCAAAAGGAATCCGAACAGTTTTTTGCACTCTGTCCCGATGATTTTTTTGATTTTATTTTTCTGGATCCTCCGTACAGAAAGGACATTTTGCAGGAAATTGTTCCTAATCTGGAAAAAAAATTAAAAAATACGGGCAAAATGATCTGTGAGCATGAAAAAGATTTGGAAATGCCGGAAAAAATTTTAAAATTAAGGTTGAAAAAAAATTATATATATGGTAAAATAGTAGTGTCAGTATATGCTTTTGCAGAGGAGGAGTCTGAGTGAGACGAATTGCAGTTTGTCCCGGTAGCTTTGATCCGGTAACATTGGGACATCTCGATATTATTACACGAGCTTCTACTCTGTTTGATAAAGTAATTGTATTGATTTCAACAAATGCGAACAAGAGTACGCCGAGCTTTACAGCAACAGAGCGTATGATGATGATCGCAAAAGCTACAGCCCATCTGGATAATGTTGTCATTGACATTCTGGATGGATTGCTTGTGGACTATGTAAAAAATGTAAAAGCGGTTGCAATTGTAAAGGGACTTCGGGCTGTCACTGATTTTGAATATGAATTTCAGATGGCACTGACGAACAAAGTACTGTATGCCAATGCAGAAACAGTATTTTTGACAACCAGCAAGGAGAATATGTATCTCAGTTCAAGTGTTGTGAAACAGGTTGCATATTTCGGCGGAGACATTAGCCCCTTTGTACCGGAGTGTATTCTTGAAACAATTAAAAGCCGACTTGTAAAGGAGGAGCACAATGAGTATTGATGAAATTCTTGATGACATGGACGAACTTCTGGACAAATCAGCCGGTGTACCGTTTGCGTCACATAAGGCGATCATTGACGGAGAAAGATTGAGAGAGCTGATCAATGATGTTCGTCTGAACGTACCGCAGGAGATCAAGCACGCCAAGATGGTGGAATACGATCGTGACCGCATTATCAGAGAAGCGGAAGCAAAGGCAGAACAGATCGTTCGTCAGGCAGAGGAGCGTGCAAAGGTGATTGTTTCCGAGGAAGCGATTCTTCGTGAAGCAAAGAAGCGTGCATATGATGTTATGACAAAGGCAAAGACCGAAACGGAAGCAATCAAGCACGCAGCGGATACCTATGTAAATAAACGTTTTAAGGAAGCAGAGTCTTTCTTTACGAGTGCACTTCAGGATGTACAGCAGAGAAAAGCAAAACTTGACAGACTCAAGAAGAATAAGCAGACTGCTGCACAGGATTCTGACAAGCAATAAATAAATGCAGGGCGTATGTCTGATAATACATACGCCCTTGTTTTACTTTTTAGGAAGCTTGACACGTTTTTCAGAAGCAAGCGGTGAATGATCCATAGCCTCGTGCATGGAGGTGTCCGATAAATGCGTATAGATCTCCGTGGTGGAGATGCTCTCATGTCCAAGGATGCTTTTAAGCGTCAGCAGATCAACGTGCCCGTGCTGGTACATCAGCGTCGCTGCCGTATGACGAAGCTTATGCGTGGAAAGCCCTCTGCCGTCAAGACCGGCTGCTTTCAATGCGTTTTCCACTACCTGCTGGACACGCCGGCGACTGATGCGTTTTTTCTGGTTACTGAGAAATAAAGCAGGATCGTCAGTTTCCACTTCGTGCCGGACGAAAAGATATTCCCGCAAAGCAGAAAGACAGGCAGGATTCAGATACACGATACGTTCCTTATTCCCCTTACCAAGAACACGCATTTTCGATTCTTTTATATCCAGCGAGGAGAGATTCAGACCCACAAGCTCGCTCAAACGGATTCCGCAGTTTAAGAATAGCGTAAGAATACAGTAATCCCGAATATGGGACTTTTGATTCTCCTGACTTGTCAGTGTACGCAGAAGCGTCAGGCTTTCGTCCAGATTCATGTATTTTGGAAGTGCACGTTTGGGGGAAGATAGCTCCAGATTTGCGGTAGGATCGTGTTCAAGCAGACGTGCCTGTGTTGTCAGATAATGAAAAAAACTACGCAGTGATGATGCCTTTCTGGAACGGATCTTGTCATGGTTATTGCACTCCATTGCAATATAGTTGTAATAGTCATAAATATCCCTGAGTGAAACGGATTTCAGATCATCCACCGTCATCCCGCGAATGGAAACATTCTCCATCATTTCCATTGTGCAATACCCATGTTCACGTTTTAGGGTTACAAATCTTAAAAATTGTCTGACATCTCTGAAATACCCCTGCACGGTTCCGTCGGAAAGGCATTTCACAACGGAAAGATGTGTGATATAATCATTCAAAAAGAAGGGATATTCTGAACTCTGTATACGCATAATTATCACCGGATTAATATTAGTTAAGTTGACGGGCAAATACATCCAATCAGCGTTGCAGCAGACAACTATTTTTTTCGGGTGCTGTGCTGCATACGGAACTGCTTTGGTGTAATGCCGCGATGTTTTTTGAAACTACGAATCATGTGACTGCAATCGGAGAATCCTGTTTCCTGACTGATGAAATTCAAATCAAAATCAGTAAAAAGCAGATAATCCTCTACCTTGAAAATGCGGATTTTTGCAATATATTCCTTGCATGAAATTCCATAAATCGTGTGGAATTTCTTTGCAAAACAGGAATAGCTCATCCCGCATTTCTGAGCAATATCGCTGACCTGAATAGAATCCTTGATGTGAGCCTCAATAAATTCTGTAATCGTATCAATATCATAAGAAATATCACTCTGGAAAGCTTCGTTTTCAATCGAAAACCCAAGGGTTTGCCAGTGACGGACAATCTGCATATTGAGATTGTATAAATGTGCCTGTATCAGCAGATCATATCCATATGATTTTTCATTGACCTCATTGATACAGTTCATGAAAAGTGTTTTGCAATCCATTTTAGATGCAGTTTCACTGGAAAAGAAAACAGGCATTTTCTTCTGTTCTGCGATTTTAAATAATTCCTTCAGCTTTGGTGCATAGGTTGGTTTGATATTCAGCTGATTCAGATCATATTTCAGAACTGCGTATCGAATGGGGGAGTTGTCCACAGAGAAAATAGAATGAATGGATTTCGGATGAAAGAGAATAAAGTCTCCGCTTCTGACGAGGTAACGATTTCCGCTGTCGTACATTTCGGCAGTACCATCAATCATGTATATCATTTCCATGAAGTAATGCCAATGGGGACGCACAGGGAATTGTTCAACCCTTGTGTCAAAGATAAAACACTCAAATGGCATATTGAGCGAATCGCTTGCTTCAAACAAAGAATGCATA
>JAZOBK010000088.1:0-15407 GCA_045595985.1 Oscillospiraceae bacterium | reverse complement strand
AGCTGCACCAACGACTGGTCACGGGAAAGCTGTGATAAACAGCCGCTTCTGTAGCGATATAAGCGGGAATCACCCACATTTATGGTGTGCAGCCCTTCGTATTCGTCAACCGCAACCCCGCAGAGTGTTGTCTGCATATTGGCAGTTTCCTGATTCTGGATGCTGTATTCGGTCAGTTTTCGATGGATCTCAAGCAGTGTATCCTTCAGATCCAGCTTGCTGGAATACTGCACATCCTTGAGCAGCTCCAGACACATGGAGGAAGCAAGCTCACCGCATTGCTCACCCGAAACACCATCTGCAACAGCTGCAAGAAACGGTGCAGATACGAGGCATTCGGTAACGCCCTCCGTCAGAACGGTTTTGTGGATCAGCAGGGCATCCTCGTTGTTCGGACGGACGCCTTTGTCTGTAATGGCACAGCAATAGTACATAAAAAATCTCCGGATTATATAAAACTTCAAGTATGATTATACAACATCTGCCAATAAAATACAATGACAATTCTGCATCAAATGCTTACAACTTTATGACAAAGAACCGACAATGCATCAGGTTTCGCTGTAGTTTCCGAGGAATTTAAAGTATTCCAGATTTTCGGCAAGATCCGACAGCAGTGCCCGCACATTCTTGTCATGAATGCTGCCGTTGAAATCCAGATAGAACATTACCTCAAAGCTGCCGTTGCGGATGGGGCGGCTTTCGAGTTTTTGCAGGTTCATGCCGCAGATGACGAATTTGCTCAGCAGACGATAGAGCGTACCCTCCTCATGAGGCAGCTTGAGCATCACGGAAATGCAGTCTGCATTTTCCGGAAGCATCAGTTCTTTGGAAATACAGATAAATCTTGTGTAATTCGGCACATAGTCGGAAATATGGTCATATAGGATCTCCAGCCCGTAAAGCTCCGCACACGGTTCGGAACAGATCGCAGCAATGGATTCATCGCTTTCCGCCACCATCTGTGCCGCCGTAGCGGTATTTCCGTGGGGAACGGCATTCAGTCCGTGTTTTGTCAGAAATTCCGAACACTGTGCCAGTGCCTGCGGATGGGAGTAGACATTTCTGATGTCAGAAATCTTCGTGCCCGGCTTGACTGCAAGGCAGTTGGTCACTTCCACGACCGTGGTTTTGTTGATGTAGAAATTATACTGCCCCATCAGGTCATATGCCTGAACCACGGAACCGGCAGTGGAATTCTGTACGGGAATGATACCGAACTGCGTGTCGCCGTTCTGTACCGCCTCAAACACATCGGCGAATGTGGAAAAGTAGGTAGGACTGCAGTTTTCACCGAAAATCTGCTTTGCGGCGGTTTCCGCATTTGCCCCCTCCGTGCCTTGACAGGCTACCGTCACGTTTTCCGGAACTGTGAATGGTGTGTATGTATTTGTCTTTTCATCAAAAATTTCACGGTACTGCAGATGCTTGCTGATGTCAATGATATTCTTAAAGAGAAGCTGTGTGCAGCCTCCCATGCCATCCGGTGCCATGCTGTAAACCTTCCGGAATATTTCTTCCTCACGAGCCGATTGGAACACCTGCAGACCGTTGGCTTTCTTGTATGCCGCAACCTGCCTGCAAAGGTCCATGCGTTTGCAGAAGGCGTCAATAATTTCCCTGTCCAGACTGTCAATATTCTGACGTAATTCCTGTAAATCCATAAGCTTCTCCTTTGCTTGATCAGTTGATTTCAAGTTTTAAAATCGTTTACAGTAATATTATACATAATATTTACAAAAAAATCAACATAAAAATTGTTTTAGGTATTGAAAAAGTATCTGGTTTTATGTTATAATATAAAATGTATGAGAATGCAATGACGTACAAAAGTGTTCATGGAGTGAATTGATGTGAGAATTCTGGGAATTGACCCCGGCTATGCCATCGTAGGATTCGGCGTAGTGGATTATGCCGGTGCAAACTTTGCACCCATTGAATATGGAGCGATCCTGACGGAAGCACACACGCCGTTTACACAGCGGCTGTGCAGTATTGATACGGATATGCAGGAGATTCTGCGACGTTATCAGCCCGACTGCATGGCAATTGAACGTTTGTATTTTACAACCAACCAAAAGACCGCCATAGATGTGGCACAGGCAAGAGGGATTCTGATACTTGCCGCCGCACAGAAAAACATACCGGTCTATGAGTATACGCCGCTTCAGGTGAAGCAGGCAGTGGTCGGCTACGGCAAAGCGGAAAAGCATCAGGTGATGGATATGACACGCCGCATTCTGAAGCTTGAGCAGATCCCCAAGCCCGATGACGCTGCCGATGCACTTGCAATTGCCATCTGTCACGGTCATTGCTGCCGTGGACGGAGATAGCGGTGTCACAACATAAGGGAGTACATCATGATTTACAGCCTTTCAGGAAGATTGATTGAAAAAACGGCTTCACTTGCTGTAGTGGAATGCGGCGGCGTGGGATATGCCTGCCGTACCACACAGACAACGCTTGCGTCGATCGGAGCTGTCGGCAGCGAGGTGCGGCTGTATACCCATATGTCAGTCCGTGAGGATGCGGTGGAACTGTTCGGTTTTGCCGATAAGGAGGAGCTGTCCTGTTTTCAGATGCTGATCACCGTTTCCGGCATCGGCCCGAAGGCAGCGATCGCCATTCTTTCCGATCTGACGCCGAACCGTTTTGCATTGCTTGTTGCTTCGGGCGACAGTTCAGCATTGACAAAGGTCAAGGGCGTGGGTAAAAAATCTGCAGAGCGGATTGTTGTGGATTTGAAGGATAAGCTGACGAAAAGCAATCCGGCAGTGCAGGGGATTGCGGTTTCCGCAGGAAATGCTGCAGGCACGGATCAGCTTTCCGAAGCACTTGCCGCATTGTGTGTGCTGGGCTATCGTCAGGAGGAGGTCATGCCGGTTCTGCTCAAGCAGAGCGATGACCTGTCCGCAGAGGAACTCATCCGTCTGACCCTTCGTGAAATGGGCAGACGAACGAAATAAATAATGGAGGAAAACACTATGAATCTTGATGAATTACTGAAAGCAGCGATTAACGATCCCTCAAAGCGATCTGCATTTTTGCAAACGCTGATCCGCAGTGACATCTATGTTATCTGCAAGAATCCCGTAAAGCACGGCGAAAACAATGAGGGCGTACAGATGGAGCTGATCACCATTCAGAATCCGGAAGGCGACTTGTTCATTCCTTTCTTCACAAGCTACCGTGCACTGCAGCAGTTTGCGAAGCGTTATGTGGAATGCTACAAGCTCAATTGTCTGCGTTTCTTCGACCTGATCCAGAATGTTTCTGCGGTTCTGAATCCCAATTCCTACGGTAAGGAATTCAGCTCACCGGAAATCAAGAGCATTTTGATGATCGCAAGAAATCTGCATATCAAGGCGATTTCCTATAATGAAGCAGAAACCATCAGCTACCGTGTACCCCAGCGTTCGGTATCCCATATCACCAGAGCTGCCAACAAGTTCTTTGCAAAGCAGCCCAATGTGGATCGTGCATTTGTCATGGAAATGACAAGGGGCAGCGAAAAGCCGCAGATTCTGATTATCGTGGATATGATCGGCAATACCAGAAAGCTTTTTGTACCGCTGGCACGTTATCTTTCCGGATTTGTGAAGAGCGGCGACCACCTCTGTTTCCTGAGTTATGAGCAGGAGAATGCGAAGAAGGCAACGGATGGCGTAAGCCCGTTCTATGTCCGCAAGAAGCGTTTCTTTGAGAAATAAGCAACAGGAGATTATAGCATGATTGAAACAGGCGATTTTTCCTTTGAAAACCGACTGGTTTCACCTGTCGAATCCGATGAGGATTATGTTCTGGAAAAAGGACTCCGTCCCCAGACGCTGCAGGAGTACATCGGACAGGATAAGGTAAAAGAAAATCTTGCCATCTATATTGAAGCGGCAAAACGCCGAGAAGAAGCACTGGATCATGTTCTGCTCTATGGCCCTCCCGGACTTGGAAAAACTACGCTTTCCGCAATTATTGCTCATGAAATGGGCGTAAATCTGCGGATCACGACCGGCCCTGCCATAGAACGTCCCGGCGATCTTGCTGCCATTCTGACAAATTTATCCCCCGGCGACGTGCTTTTCATTGACGAAATTCATCGTCTGAGCCGTGCCGTGGAGGAAATACTGTATCCCGCACTGGAGGATCATGCCATTGATATTGTGGTGGGTAAAGGCCCTTCCGCACGTTCGCTGCGTGTGGATCTGCCGGAGTTCACGCTTGTCGGTGCGACCACCAGAGCAGGACAGCTTTCCGCACCGCTGCGTGACCGATTCGGTGTTGTGCAGCGTCTGGAGCTGTATACTCCGGAACAGCTTGCGGACATCATCCGCCGCAGCAGCATGATTCTGGGCATTCCGTGTACAATGGATGGTGCACTGGAGCTTGCGAGCCGTTCAAGAGGTACGCCCCGAATTGCCAATCGTCTGCTCAAGCGTGTCAGAGATTTTGCCGATGTCATCGGCAATGGCGAGATCACGGAAGACATTGCAAGGGTGGCACTGGACAGACTGGAGATTGACCATCTGGGACTTGACAGCATCGACCGTAAAATGTTGGATATGATCATCAAGGGTTATGGTGGAGGCCCCGTCGGACTGGAAACGCTTGCCGCTGCACTCGGTGAGGAAGCGGTAACACTTGAGGATGTGTGCGAGCCGTTCCTCATGCAGCTGGGATTCCTTTCGAGAACCCCCCGTGGCCGCTGTGCAACAAGGCTTGCCTATGAGCATCTGGGGTATTCGTATCCCGATCAGTCGTCCGGTACAGACAGCGGACAATTACCGCTGGTTGATTAAGATTACCGCATTATTATTTGTTCACAATCAATTATACAAATTAAGGAGTAAACTATTATGGGTAGATTATTCGGCACGGATGGTGCAAGAGGAATTGCAATTACAGAACTGACCTGTGAACTGGCAATGCAGATCGGCAGAGCAGCAGCCAATGTTCTGACCAAGCACTCAAGCCATCGTCCGAAAATTCTGATTGGTAAGGATACCAGAATTTCTTCCGATATTCTTGAAGCCGCACTGTGTGCAGGCATTTGTTCTGTTGGAGCAGATGCTGAGATTCTCGGCGTTGTGCCGACACCGGCGGTTGCATACCTTGTCAGAAAGTGTCAGGCTGATGCGGGCGTTATGATCTCTGCATCCCACAACAGCGTGGAATTCAACGGTATCAAGCTGTTTTCTTCCACCGGCTATAAGCTTTCCGATGAGATCGAGGCTGAGATCGAATCACTGATACTGGATACTCCCGAAAAGCTGCAGCTTGTCAGCGGTACGGATGTTGGTAAGATCACATATTACGAAACCGCCGCACAGGATTATATTTCCTATGTAGAAAGCAGCATTCAGACAAAGCCTGAGGGACTGCGTGTGGCGATCGACTGTGCAAACGGAAGTTCCTCCACAACTGCACAGGAGCTGTTCACCCGTCTGGGTGCAGAGGTTCTGCTGATCCATGCAAATCCCGATGGAACCAATATCAACGAAAACTGCGGTTCTACGCATATGGAAGACCTGATGGAATTTGTCGTGGAAAACAAATGTGACATCGGTCTTGCATTTGACGGCGATGCTGACAGATGCCTTGCTGTTGATGAAACGGGCGAACTGGTGGACGGTGATAAGCTCATTGCCATTGCTGCAAAGGCATATCAGGAGCAGGGAAAACTCAAGCATAATGCTGTGGTTGTGACCGTCATGTCCAACCTTGGCTTTACATATTTTGCAAAAGAGCAGAATATTAAGATGATTACCGCAAATGTCGGTGACAGATATGTTCTGGAAAAGATGCTTGACGGCGGCTATAATATCGGCGGCGAACAAAGCGGCCACATCATTTTCCTTGATGAAATGACAACGGGCGACGGTCAGCTCTCCGGTGCAAAGATTCTGGAAATTCTGAAGTCGTCCGGCTGCAGGATGAGTGAGCTTGCAGGCGTCATGGATAAATTTCCGCAGGTGATGATCAATGTCAAGATCCCGAATCACCGCAAGGAGAACTGGAAGAATGACAGCGAGATCACAGATCTGATCGACCGTAAGGAAACGGAACTCGGCGATGCAGGCAGAATTCTGGTTCGTGAGAGCGGTACGGAACCTCTTATCCGTGTCATGATCGAGGGCAAGGACTTTAATCAGATCAATGCCATGGCAATGGAGATTTCCGAGAAGATCCGTGAACGTGCCGGCAGATAAGGAGAGAACAGCTTGAGAGCAGCAAAGAATTGGGAGGCATATCGTGTGATTGATACCTCCGACGGAGAAAAGCTGGAGATCTGGAACGGCGTGAGTCTGATTCGTCCCGATCCGCAGGTTCTCTGGAAAACCTCAAAAAAAGCAAAGCTCTGGACACAGGCAGATGCCCACTACCACCGCAGCAGCAGCGGCGGCGGTAAGTGGGAATTTCATGCGAAACTTCCGGATAAGTGGGAGCTTCCCTATAAGGATTTGAAATTCCAGATTCGCCCCACGGGCTTTAAGCATACGGGACTGTTCCCAGAACAGGCAGTGAACTGGGATTTTATGGATGGTCTGATCCGCAGTGCGGGACGGGATGTCAGTGTTCTGAATCTGTTTGCCTATACAGGCGGAGCAACCCTTGCCTGTGCCAATGCAGGTGCATCCGTCTGTCATGTGGATGCGTCCAAGGGCATGGTGCAGTGGGCGAGGGAAAATGCCGCTTTGTCGGGACTTCAGGATAAGCCTATCCGCTGGATCGTGGATGATTGTGAGAAATTTACCCAGCGTGAGATCCGCAGGGGAAAGAAATATGACGCCATCATTATGGATCCTCCAAGCTATGGCAGAGGACCGGGCGGAGAGGTCTGGAAGCTGGAGAATTGTATTTTTGATCTTGTGAAAAGCTGTGTGGATGTTCTGAGTGACGATCCGTTGTTTTTCCTGATCAACAGCTACACTACGGGGCTTTCGCCGTCCGTAATGGGTTATATTCTTGACAGCCTGCTGACGAAGAAGTACGGCGGTCATGTATATTTTGATGAGATCGGACTTCCCGTGGAGGAGAGCGGTATGTGTCTGCCCTGCGGTTCTACGGCAGTCTGGTGTAAAAATGACGCAAGCGAGGCATTTCGATGAGTGTAATTGTGGATGCAAAGCATCTTGTATTCCGTTATCAGGAAACAATGGACGACGATTCGTCCCCGAAGCAGGAGGAACCCGTGCTCAAGGATGTTTCCATTTCCATTGAAAAGGGGAGCTTTGTAGCGGTTCTGGGACACAACGGCAGCGGAAAATCCACTTTCGCAAAGCATATCAATGCAATATTGGTTCCCGATGAAGGAAAAATGTACGTTGAGGGTATGGATACATCGGACGAGGAAAATCTGTTTGCGATCCGTCAGAAAGCAGGAATGGTGTTTCAGAATCCCGACAATCAGATTGTCGCAACCATTGTTGAGGAGGATGTGGCGTTCGCTCCGGAAAATCTGGGAATCGAACCTGCGGAGATCCGCAGACGTGTGGATGACGCACTGAAAGCCGTTAAGATGTATGATTACCGCAAGCACGCCCCCACGCAGCTGTCCGGCGGACAGAAACAGCGTGTGGCGATCGCCGGTGTGATTGCCATGCAGCCCGACTGCATCGTTCTGGATGAACCCACTGCCATGCTCGATCCGCAGGGAAGGCAGGAGGTAATGGAAACCATCCATCGCCTGAATCGGGAAAAGGGCATCACCGTGGTTTTGATCACGCATTATATGGAGGAAGCGGCACAGAGCGACCGTATTGTAGTGATTGACAGCGGAAGGGTGCTGCTGGATGATATTCCGAAGAAAGTGTTTTCGCAGGTGGAAACGCTGAAATCAGTGGGACTGGATGTGCCGCAGGTCACGGAACTTGCCTATCTGCTTAATAAAGAGGGCTGTACCATAGAAAAAGATATTATCAGCACGGAGGAATGCGTTGCCGCATTGGAACAGCTCCTCCGCTGAAGCATAGAGATACAGAAAATTCCTGCTCCGTGAATACGGGGCAGGATTTGCCGAACATCCGACATTTTGGGGCAAATCACTTCCCATTCGGATGATTTTATGGATAAGGAATAAGGATTGGTGAAGTCATTGAGCATTTTGGAAACCGAAGAACTGACTTACACATATAGCGAGGGAACACCGTTTGAGAAGACAGCGGTTGACCATGTGAGCCTAAAAATCGAAAAAAATGCAATGATCGGTGTCATTGGGCATACAGGTTCGGGAAAATCCACGCTGATGCAGCATTTCAATGGTCTGCTGCGTCCGACCTCCGGCAAAGTGCTGCTGGACGGACAGGACATCTGGGCGGATAAGAAAAGGCTGCGTGATGTGCGATTCCGTGTCGGTCTGGTGTTTCAGTATCCCGAGTACCAGCTTTTTGAGGAAACGGTATATCGGGATATTGCGTTCGGTCCGAAAAACATGGGGCTGAGCAATGCCGAAATCAAGGAACGAGTGATGGAAACCGCTGAAATGATCGGTTTGAGTGAGGAACTGCTGAAGCGTTCGCCCTTTGCACTTTCAGGCGGGCAGAAACGCCGTGCAGCGATTGCGGGAGTTATGGCAATGCGTCCGGAAATCCTGATCCTCGACGAGCCGAGTGCGGGACTTGATCCGAAAGGACGGGATAAACTCCTGCGGCAGATTTGTGAATATCAGAAAAGAACACAGAGCACCGTTCTGCTGGTTTCCCACAGCATGGAAGATGTGGCTGAATATACACAAAAGCTCCTTGTGATGAACAAAGCAAAGCTGTTTTGTTATGATGATACGGCAGCGGTATTCCGACGGACGGAGGAGCTTTGCAGCATGGGACTTCGCATTCCGCAGATCACACAGGTAATGCATTCCCTGCGTCAAAAAGGCTATGATCTGCCGGAGGATATTTATACAGTGGAGCAGGCAAGGGACGCTGTGCTTGCATTGATGCGGAAAGGTGGTGCAGCAGTATGCTGAAAGACATTACCTTGGGACAGTACTTTCCGGTAGAAAGTACACTTCATCGGATGGATCCACGTTTCAAAATTGTGGAGATCATGCTGTTCATCGTGATCCTGTTTGCAGGTGACAGCTTCTGGGTACTGGCATTGGGAACTGTGTTCGTCATTCTTGCCCGGAGCCTTTCCAATATACCGATGAAAATGATCTGGAAAAGCATCAAGCCCATCTTGCCGATTCTGGCGTTCACCGCCGTTCTGAA
The DNA here is from genome assembly GCA_045595985.1 of Oscillospiraceae bacterium. Taxonomy (GTDB): domain Bacteria; phylum Bacillota; class Clostridia; order Oscillospirales; family Ruminococcaceae; genus UBA3855. Next base: position 6,204 of record JAZOBK010000088.1, on the reverse strand, counting down.
TCTGCTGTTCATTGATGATGGTGATGTGCTGTTCCAGTGGAAAATACTGAAGATCACGGAGGGCGGCATCACCACAAGCCTTTTCATGATGATACGAATCGTACTGCTGATCATTGGTTCGTCATTACTGACATATACAACGTCCCCCATTTTATTGACGGATGCGATCGAGGCACTGCTGTCACCGCTGAAGAAGGTGAAATTCCCCGTGCATGAAATGGCAATGATGATGTCCATTGCACTGCGTTTTATTCCGACGCTTCTGGAGGAAACGGACAAGATCATGTCTGCACAGAAGGCAAGGGGAGCAACACTGGATAACGGAAAGCTGACGGAGCGTGTTAAGGCACTTATTCCGATACTGATTCCGCTGTTTGTTTCTGCATTCCGCAGAGCGGAAGAACTGGCAACTGCCATGGAATGCCGTTGTTATCGCGGAGGTGAGGGCAGAACCCGTCTGCGGAAGCTCAAAGCCGAGGCAAGAGATTATATTGGATTTGCAGTTTGTATGTTATTCCTTACTGCATCCGTTCTGATCAACATACTGATTTAGTAGAAAGGAAGTAGGCGTATGTCCGACAAAAAGAAGCGTACGGTTAAGAACCAAATGAATCCGCAGACGAAGAAAGCTGTGAACAAAGCAGAGATTGCCGTATCGGAAACAACTGAAACCACGGTAAAAAAGCGTTCGGTACCGATCTGGGAAATTCTCTCTTTTATATTGCCGTTTCTGCTGCTTGGTCTGGGCTTTGCCATGGTTAAGATTTACCCGTTTGGTGACAGGCAGTTTCTGGTAACAGACCTTTGGCACCAGTACTATCCATTCTTCCGTGTCCTGTATGAGAAACTGCGTGAGGGCGGTTCGCTCCTGTATACATGGACGTCCGGTATGGGTACGAATTTCCTTGCAATCATGGCGTATTATGCGGCAAGCCCGTTAAATCTGCTTTCCGTATTTGTTCCAATGGAGTATCTTCGTGAGGCGATGACCGTCATTCTGATGCTGAAATTTGCATTTGCAGGCCTGTTCTTCGCAAGAATGCTGCGATACTGTTTTGGTAAAAATGACATATCCGTTTGTATGTTCTCCGTTATGTATGCACTTTGCAGCTATATGATGGGTTATTACTGGAATACGATCTGGATCGACACCGTGGCCCTTCTCCCGCTTGTCATGCTCGGACTGACGGCACTTGTGCGTGAAGGAAAATATCGTACCTATGTCATTGCTCTGGCACTGGCATTGCTTTCCAACTATTATATTGCCTACTTTATCTGCATTTTCACAGTGCTGGTATTCTTCTGCCTGTGTCTGTATGAAAAACTGAATTTCCGCACATTCTGCAAGCGTTTTGGTCTGGTTGCGGGCTGTTCGCTGCTTGGTGCGGGATTGTCCGCATGGATCTTGATTCCGGCTTATAATGCCCTGCAGCTGACGCACAGTGTGTCGAACACCTTTCCAAAGGAAGTGAAATTTTACGAGAGCTGGCGTGAGGTGCTTTCCAATATGCTGGCATTTACGGAAGTAACCTCCAAGGATGGACTTCCGAATCTCTACTGCGGCTTGCTGCCCGTACTCCTTCTCGGTGTATTTCTGGTGGCAAAGAATATCCGTATCCGTGAAAAGGTGACCGGTGTTCTGCTGATGGCATTTCTGATCGTCAGCTGCAACATGAATATTCTCAATTTCATCTGGCACGGATTCCATTTCCCGAATATGCTGCCCTATCGTTTTTCATTCCTGTTTTCTTTTGTTGTTCTTGTGGCTGCGTATCGTGCATACCATGTTCTGCTCGATGAAAACCTGAGCATCTGGCAGTGGTTCGGAATGCTGGCGTCCGGTGTGCTGTTTCTGACACTTTCCTATGGTGCCCGCACCGAGGGGGATGATCCGAATAAGTTTGTGATTGCCAGCGGCATTCTGGCAAGTGTGTATCTGGTCATTGTGCTGTGCCGCAATTTCATGCCAAAGAGTGCAGTGCAGATCCTGCTTGCAGCAGTGCTTGCCTTTGAAATGGGACAGCACGCTGTTAATGGTACGAAATCTGTCGGAACCTCCGATCACGTCAGCTATCCCTCAAGCGGTGAACACATTGATACCCTGCTTGATCAGGTAGCGGAAACAGAGGATGAACTTTTCTATCGTACTGAGCTTTCCGCATGGTATACACTCAATGATCCATCACTCTATGATTACAATGGATTCTCCCAGTTTTCTTCGATGGCAAATGAAAAGGTCACGACCTTCTCACGCCTGATCGGTCTGCCTGCATCCGAGGCAGGAAACCGCTACTACTATGCCAATACTTCTCCGTTTACCAATATGCTGCTGAATATTCAGTATCTGATCGCCAAGGACGGCTACAATGCAGATGAACTGACAATGACACGCATTGGTGTGAGCGGAAACTGCACGCTGTATCGGAATGATTTTGCGACCTCGCTGGGCTTTATGTCCAATCCTGCGGCAGCAAGCTACACGATGGATACTACACTCAATCCTTTTGAGCAGCAGAATGTTCTGTTCAAACGTATGACGGAAGTCGGCGGTGAACTGTTCACTCCCATTGATGTTACACACGTTGGTCATACAGGCTACGATGTGGCAAGAAACGGTTTCGGTTCCTATTCCTACACCAGAAAGGAAGACGCAACCAGTGACAGCTTCCTTAAATACAATTATACCACGCTTCAGAAGGGTATGGTATATGCGTATATGACGGTAAAGAACGGCGAGAATATGCTGGTGTACCATGATGGTGACAAAAAACACAGCTATAACATCAGCCGTCAGCCGTTTATCACTCCGGTTGGATATTATGACGAGGGCGAGCTTGTCACGCTTCGCTGCAATCTGAAGGAGGACGCAAAGTCGGGAACCGTTAAAATGTATTTTTACCAGCTCAATGAGGATGTTCTGCGGGAGGGCTATGCAGCACTTTCCGATGAAATGCTCAAGCTGACGAAATTTTCCGATACCGGCTTTACCGGTGATGTATATGTAAAACAGGCAGGCTGTCTGTATATGTCCGTTCCTTATGAGGAGGGCTGGACAGTGTATGTGGATGGCAAAAAGAGCGAGATTGTTCCGATGTTCAATGCCATGTGCGGTGTGAATCTGACAGAAGGCAAGCATACCATTACCATGAAATACAGTCCGAAGGGATTTGTGATGGGGCTTGTAATCTCCATCAGCGGAGCTGTTCTGCTGGTCGTGCTGTATGTTCTGGAACGCCGCAGGAATGCGAAGGACGAAGTCACGCCTAAAAAGTCGAAAAAGAAGAATGTGAGTGAAGCATCGTGAGAAATTTAAAAGTGCTGATGGCATATCGTGGTACAGCCTACCATGGATTTCAGATACAGAATAATGCAAATACCATACAGGCGGTTGTACAGCAGTGTGTAAGTAAGGTGCTCAATGAGCCGGTTACGATACACGGCTGCTCCAGAACGGATGCCGGTGTCCATGCAAAGCAGTATTGCTTCTCAGTACAGACAAACAGCCGGATTCCGACGATCGGCTTTATCCGTGGCGTGAATGGTGAGCTCCCAAAGGATATTTCCATTCTGTCCTGTGAGGATGCAGACCTTGATTTTCATGCACGCTTCAGCTGTTCTTCCAAGGAGTACCTGTATCTGATCCATAACAGCGAGTGCAAAAATCCCTTTACTACGGATCTGGCATACCACTACCGACGCAAGTTCCGCACGGATATTGTGAGTGAAGCGGCACAGCATTTTGTCGGAACACATGATTTTCGGACGTTTTGTACAAATTGTGCAGAAAATGCCAACACCGTACGCACCATTCATAGCTTTACTGTAGAAAAAGATGGAGATACCGTCAAAATGCTTGTAAAAGGCAATGGATTTCTGTATAATATGGTTAGGATTATGGTGGGGACACTGCTGGACATCAACGAAGGAAAAATACCGTTGGAACAGCTGGATTCGATCATGGCATCCGGAAACCGGCTGCTTGCCGGAAAGACGGCAATGGCACATGGTTTGTATCTCAACCGTGTGTTCTATGGTGAGGAGGAAGCCTGACGGAGAAGCAGAAAGGGGGATGCAAGATGGCAAATTCCATGGATGTAGTAAAAATACGCAAGCAGCGTATACGCCGCAGACGCATATTCAAGCTGCTGCTGATATTGCTTTTGATTGCTGCCTGCATCTTTATCTATGCAAAAAGAGATGTCTGGTTCCCGAAATTAGAGGGAATCGGCTCGAAATATCAGAATATCACGCAGAATAAGAATGCCGATACGGAGGGGAACTTTCCGCTTTCCGTATCCGGTGGCGTAGATTATTATACAAGCTTTGTGAATAATAATATGTTCATTCTCTGCGATATGTATCTCTACATTTACACCGATGACGGCGATCTGAGGGACAGCCGACAGCACGCATATAGCAATGCGGTAATGCAGACAAGTGCGACACGCTGCCTTCTGTATTCCTGTAACGGAACGAAATTCCGTGTAGATACCGCCGGAAAAATGGTGTACGAGAATACGCTGGAACAGCCGATCCTGTTTGCAAGGATCGGAAAGAACGGCTATGCGGCTGTTGTAACAGAATCCGATACCTATGCGTGCAAACTTGGCATATACGATACGACCGGAAAGCTGATTTACAGCCGAGAGTGTGTTGACCGTCTGCTGGATGTCAGTCTGTTTGACGGCGGCTGTGTGTTTGCAACACTTGGTGCGGATGACGGAGAGCTTATCACAACATTGCAGTCCATTACATTCAATGGGGATGATGTGCAGTGGGTGACAACACCCTTGTCTACATTATGTATGAATGTGTATGCACTTTCCGATGGCGGAGCATTGGTAATCGGCGATACCGGATGTGCATATTATAGCAGCACGGGTGCATTGCTGTATTCGTATGATTATACAGGTACACTGCTGGATTATACATTCACAGATGAACGTGCAGCGATTCTGGTCAAAAACGAGGAACGCCGCCAATCACAGCTGCTTTTGTTCTCCAAAATCGCGGCACAGCCGATGGAGGTTCCGATTCCTTCGATTGCAAAATGTGTGATCATAGAGGATGAAAGAGCGTATCTGCTGGGAGCCAAGGGTATTGAAACCTATACATTCAGCGGCGAACAGAAATCGAAACTGGAGCTTGCAGATTCCTATGAGAGAATTATGAAAAATGGAAAGTACTTCTATCTTCTGGGTTATGACAAAATCAATCGTATAAATGCAAATGGGTCATAATGGAGGAAACTATGGGCACACAATTTTGGTGGTTTTATGATGTGCTGATTGTAACAATTGCAGCAGGCTTGCTGTATAATGCTGTAGCCAAGGGATTTAATAAGCTGGTGTTCCAGCTTGTGGGATTTGTACTGGCATTTGTGGTTGGTTTTTTTGGAAGCGGACTGCTCTGTGAACCGACATATCGAATGATATTTCAGGAAAATATGGTTCTTGAAGTGCAGACCGAGCTGGAATCCATGGATTTTCGGGAATCTCTTGCATCGGCTGTCCGTCAGAGTGCTCCCGATTCTGAATATGCACGGATGGAAACGCAGAAACTGATAGAGGATCTGCAGAATAACGGTGCCGCCGAAGTTCATAAAGAGGCTTCCGCCTCATTGCTGCATTCACATTTGTCAAAAAAGATCTCCCCCTACCCGCAGCAGACGCTGCAGGCGTATTTCACTGAGGATGCGGAGAGCTTCGGACAGTTCCTTGCAGCCGCAGTGAACGGGGATTATCAGACGGCGGCAGCACAGCTGGAGGAAGGTTATTTCAGACCTTTCTATCAGATGATGATCCGGATGGTGCTGTTTCTGATGCTTGAAGTTGTGGTGTTGATCATCGTCGGCATAATTGCAGGGATGACGGGCAACACGGAACATCTGATGCACATTAGACGCTTTGACCGGGTGCTTGCGGTACCCGTTGGTTTGATTGAAACAGCCTGTGTTCTGATTTCGCTTGTTGTTGCAGTCAAACTCGTTGTATCTGCAACGGATAATATGATGCTGCTCTTTAATGAAAAAACAATTTCGGAAACGAAACTATTCCGACTGCTGTATCAGTACTTGTAAACAGAGAAGCACTTGTGCTGAAACGAAACAATCAGGAAGGATGATAGATTTATGATATTATGCAATCGCTGCCAAAAACGACCTGCCGTTGTTTTCGTATCGCATCTTGGCGAGAATGGAAAACA
>JAZOBK010000087.1:0-20844 GCA_045595985.1 Oscillospiraceae bacterium | reverse complement strand
GGCGTAGATGGGCACCAAAAAATAAAAGATATAGGAAGCGTGCACATTAAAGTGCGATAAAAATGTCTCACGTTCACAAGTGATCACCGCAGTCAGCGTATCCGACAGCACATGGAACATCTGTACAAAAATACCGAAGTCAAAGCTCGTGGTCACAAACGTCCTGTGTCTGAAGACTGCGGTCACGCAAACAAAAACAAGGACGACCAGTGCAACTGCGGAAACGATGATTGCCGCCCCAAATGTCGGAAGTTTTTCGAAGCGGTCTTGGTCGATTTTCGTCATGATGTAGCTTATAAAAATGAAGGCAACCGCCGAAATGCCGATGCACAAGTAGAAATCATTGCTCCGCCATACGAGGGACAGTGTAAAAAGCAGTACGCCCGAAAACATGACGATGACGTCTGCGATGTGCATTTTTTTCGGTGTAAAGTATTGGTAGAAAGACAATAGGACAAATCCCAGTACCACCCACGAAAAGGTACCGATCAAGGAAACATCAGCAACAAATTCCTTCCATGATCCGAAAATATCCGTTTGTGCATCGTTTATCCGAAGAACATTGAAGCCGGAAACCAGAAAATACATACCTGCAAGTCTTGCAAGCAGCATATCCGGAAGCCCAAATTTTTTCAGAACAGAAATGATTCTGTCTTCTCTCCGTTCTTTGGCTCTTTTCATCTGATCACTCCTGTCAAAATTGTACTTTCTCTCCATTTATGATTATACACCATGCGTTTTGTATTGTCAAGAAAAAGTGTTTTTTTGCAATAAACCGTTGTTTTCTTTTGAAAAATGGGAACATTTTGATACAAAAACATACCCCGCATCTGCGGGGTATGCAAAATCCTATGAATTTACTTCACCGGAACGATCCAGCCGAACGGATCCTCCAGTCTTCCCCACTGGATGCCCGTCATGGTATCGTAGATCTTCTGGGAAACGGGACCGATCTTGTTGCCGCCGATCTCCATAACCTTGTCGCCCCACTTGAGGTGACCAACGGGAGAAATGACTGCTGCCGTGCCCGTGCCGAATACCTCGTTGAGCTTGCCATCGTCATAAGCCTTGGCAATTTCCTCAATGGTAATGCGGCGTTCGGTAACCTTCATGCCCCAGGACTGACAGAGCTGGATAACGGACTTTCTGGTAATGCCCGGCAGGATGGAACCCTGCAGCTGGGGTGTTACCACTTCACCGTCGATGATGAAGAAGATGTTCATTGCACCGACTTCCTCAACATACTTTTGTTCCACGCCGTCGAGCCAGAGTACCTGGGAATAATTCTGCTTGTGAGCCTCGTCCTGACCGATCAGGGACGCAGCGTAGTTGCCGCCCGTCTTAACGTAACCCATACCGCCTCTTACGGCACGGACATACTTTGTTTCAACGTAGATGTTGACAGGATCCAGACCGCTTGCGTAGTACGCACCGGACGGGGACAGAATGATAATGAACAGATAATGATCGCCCGGACGAACGCCGAGGAACGGATCCGTTGTGAAAATATACGGTCTGATGTACAGGGAAGCTCCCTCGGAATGCGGAACCCAGTCCTTTTCCACCTTGAGCAGCTCATTGAGGCATTCCATGCAGAGATTCTCGTCGATCTCCGGAATGACCAGACGGCGGTTGGATTCGTTCAGTCTTTTGAAATTCTCCTCCGGACGGAACAGCTGGATGTCGCCGCTTTCCGTGCGGTACGCCTTCATGCCCTCAAATACGGTCTGACCGTAATGCAGGCACATTGCGGACGGATAGAGGGAAATCGGACCATAAGGCTTGATCACCGGATCATGCCAGCCCTGACCTGCGTCATATGGCATCACGAGCATATAGTCGGTAAAGAGCTTACCGAAACCGAGCTTGCTTTCATCTGCCGGCTTTTCTTTCAAAGTCGCAGCCTTTTCAAATTTGATTTCCATTTTTCAAGACTCCTTTGCCGTTAGTCAACGGTCATGTAGGACCGTTTCATTTTGCCGCAAAAACGGTCGGCGAGTTTCAGTGCCAGAAACAGTACGCCGCATACTACGGCGATCATGCATACTACTTTTACGAAATTCTTCATCACTCATACCTCCTGCGTTTTTACGGAATTCTGCTTTCTTAATGCGTCGGAACTGCCGACGCTTCATTGTTTTATTATAGCACATTCCGCCTGTGATTTCCATAGGCTTTCGGAATTTCATTATTATGCACAAATCAAAAAGTTTGCTTTTGTGCAATACTACAATTCCAAAAAAATTGGCGGTTTTTATCCAATATTTTCATGTTTTGATTGTTCTGTCAATGAGAACACATTAATCCGCATAGCGGGAATCAATATCCAGATACTCCTCCAGACAAATACCCTGCTCCCAGATCGCCTTTGCGTGATCGACGCCGACGTAGCGGATGTGCCATGATTCATAGGCATAGCCCGTCAGTTCGACCTTGTCCGCGGGATAGCGGATGATAAAGCCGTACTTCCAGCAGTTTTCGGCAAGCCACTTGCCCGCCTTCGTATCGGCAAAGGTGTTGTCGATGGTGTTGCAGTCGATGGTGTAGCCCGTCTGATGCTCGGAATGTCCGGGCCTTGCGGAAACGCTGTCGGCGTATTCCTTGCTGTAGCCGTTGACCATACTGTTGTAGACCTCCACCTGAAATTCATAGGTGCGGAAGTCCGAGGAATTATGAATATCCAGCCCCAGTGCCCTTGCATCGTCGGAAAGCTTTTCAAAAGCCTCCTCCGTCACGGGCAGCAGACCGGGGTTATAATCCTTTGGCAGGCTGTAGGTCTTGTTGGCAACGAGAATGCCATCCACATAGGTGCAGCCGTTGTCGATGACCATTTCACGCACCGTTACGGGAATCTCCAGTGCTTTGTCCCCGCTTCTTGCCGTCAGCACACAGCTGCCTTTTTCCAGTCCCGTCAGCAGACCGTTTGCATCCACAACGGCAACATTGTCATCGCTGACGGAAAAGCTCACGCCCGAGCCGAAATCCGCAGGCAGATCCACGGTTTTTTCGTGGTTGACACGGATGTAGATATGCTTGTTTTCGGAACTCACAACCGTACCGTTGCCGTCGGTGGGCGGTTCAATGGGTGTGGTAGAGATCGGTACGCTGTGCGTTTCCATGGGAATCGACAAATCTGTGGGCTGCGTTGCAGCGGGTTGTGAAGCGGAGGGCTGCGGCTTGTCCGATTCGCCGTCCGTCCGCTTTACGATCAGTCCGATGGCAAAGAGCAGCAACAGACAAAGCGGCAGCAGTAATGCGATATATTTTCCTTTGCCGTCGTTTCTGCGGCGGCGTGATCCGTATGACATTGTCATCTCTCCTTTTTTCTGCGGAGTTCTGTTTCTGTTTACTCTACTCCCTTATTATACCACATTATTTCGGTTTTGTCATCTCTTTTTTCGTATTTTCAAGAATTGCACACAATCCGCACATAAAGCGGAATTCCGGTTTGCTCCTTCGATTTTATACAAGATACACAAAAAACAATGTGGATATTTGTTACATTCTATTAATGAAAAGTCTTGCATTATTAATATAAATAATATATAATAAAAGTATGAGGGAGAGAAATTTTTCTCAAATATACTAAAAGGGGTAATGTAAGATGAAAACAAGAAGAAAATTCGTGGCATTTGCTATGGCGGCAGTAAGTCTGTTCAGCCTAACGCCGATGGGTGCGGGGGCGACGTATGACCCTTGCGATGTCAATCATGATGGCTCGGTCGATATGACTGATCTGATTGCCATCAACCATCATTTGTTGGGATCGAAGTATTATACGAATTACGATCAGCTTGACGCCAACCGCAGCCATACGGTTGACAAGGCGGACGCTACCTGCGTTATGAGTAAGCTGACACAGACAACCTACTCTGCGTGCTATATCCGTCAGTATGCGAATGCGTACATGGAAGTTGTGGATATGCCCGCTGTTTCAAGTACGATTACGCTGGATGAATCCGTGAATCAGACAAACAGCCGCAGTTATATCGGTTATTCCTATCTTGAGGATGAACCCATTCCAGAGTATACACTGACAGCAACAACTGCAAATTTGAATTCAACGCAGAACACCCGGAGTAATATAGGGCTAATCGATGGTATTGATGATCGTCACATTGCACACGGTTATGAGAATACCGGCATCGTAGAACTCTTTATGTTCGCAGAAGGTAATAGACTTCTTTATAGTACGGGATTTATCGTAGGTGATCATGAAATCGTTACAGCAGCACATTGTGTAACAGATGATAATACAATCTTACAAGACATTACAATTAGCACTTATGATCGTACTGGTTTGAAAGATGGAGGTAAATTAACTGTTGCAGAAATTCATATTCCAGCAGAATATACAGATCCCTGCTCTGAATATGATTATGCACTGATCACCGTAGTTGAGGATTTGTCGGATCGTGTACAGTTTTCAATTGGAAATTCCTACAACATGACAAACAGCGAAGTTGGAACAATTCCTATTCATGTTACAGGCAGACCAGGTATGACGGGAGATAATCTTGATATATATAATTCCACAGGTGCACTCTACACTCATTATGGCAGTGTTTATGGTCCCAGCAATAGAACGTTACTGCATTATACTGTTGATGTATCGAGAGGGCAAAGTGGTGCACCGACTTATACCATCACTCGTGAACGTTACAATAACACTGATTATTACACCTACACTGCACTTGCAGTTCACACAGGAGGTAATAGCAATCGAAATGTTGGTACTTTAATGACAAAGTACCATCTCCAATTTTTCAGAAATAATCCATATGCAAATTATCAGTAAGGAGGTCATATTATGAAAAAGAAACTATTTGCATTTTTGACAGCACTTGCCTGCATGGCATCCACCGCAGGAATGACCGCATCGGCGGTATCCAAGGGCGACTATGTGGAACGTGAAAACGGCAGTCTTTACTATGTTGAAAATGCGGGACGCTTTCATGGTATTATGGTCGAGACCGATGGCACGGAGCTGACAGGGGAAGTGCTTGAAGGCTACGAAGACTATTACGGTATGCAAACATGGGAAGAATTCGCAATCCAGAATCCATTGTATGAGATTGTCACCAGCATTGTTCCGGAAGGTACGGCATATATGGCACATACCTATACATTTGATGAAGAAGCCTTGACGGCATGGGGACGTACCCTGATGATGGAAAATCCTGCAATTACCAATGTTTATTTTCTGGATTATATCAGTTATAATTATGCTCTTCCGACCAGCGAATATATCGTCAGAACCAAGGATCCCGAAGTGATTCCCGATGAAAGCTTCCTCCCTATACCGGATGGATATGAGCTGGTGCATTCAGAAAAGGGTATGGCACATTATGCTTTTGCTGATCTTCCGTGGAACGAGGCTGTCGTGAAATTCTATACTGAAGATGGCACTATTGACAGATATGAACAATATTTGTACTATTGCGAAAAGGCAGAACAGCTTCTTGCAGAGCACAGCGATATTCTTTCATCCGTTGAGCCGCAAATTATTATGCCGGATGTCTCCGCTTCTAATGATTGTTCCGTACAGTCCGTCTGGGACGGTGCCGGCGATTGCAACGCCGACGGTGAGGTGAATGCACAGGATGCCGCCGAACAGCTGATCGCCGCCGCAAACGCAGGCACGGGCGGTGAAATTGAGATTACCGCTGCATCCGACATCAACGCCGACGGCGAGGTCAACGCCCTCGATGCCGCCGCAGTTCTCGCCTACGCCGCTGCACAGGGCAGCGGTGAGAATGTGAGCTGGGTGGAGATTCTGAAATAGAAGCAGGTAGTCTTATGAATGGAACTAAGTTTTTTGCCATTATCATTGCAGGGTGCTTCGTCTTCAGCAGTACACTGACAGCAAATGCAGAGGATGTTTTTCAGGATTTCCTGTCCATGGGCTATACCACAGGATATGTGGAGTATCCTTCGGGAGCCGTGCAGCACCAATCATGTCTTACGCACAGAAGTATTTTGATAGAAACGGATGACACTGTTCTGACAAAGGAAGATGTACAAAACCTTCACGGCTTTTCGTCTTTTAGGACAATTACATGGAGCGAAGCAGAGGAGCTGGATTATGCAGACCTCTCCTTCGAAGAAGGGAAAAAGCTATATCTTGTGAATTTTGATGATCTTGAACAGCTTCGAGAAACAGCACGGCAATTCCAGCTTCAAAACCATTTTATCAGGAACGTGTACCTCATCCGTTCGGAGTCTGTTTCTCCCGTGTACAGACCTTGGAGGTTTGAAATAAAGCCGATCGAGGATGATACTGTGCTGAATTTGAGAGATTTTCCGCAGTTTTCATCGCTGCAAAAGGAGCATTACGAGGATAATGGCTATTGGTATGCTTCCATGTCCGATGCATTGCGTGAAGAATCCGATGCTTTATATGAGAAGAATAGCTATGATGAATATTTGTTTGCTGTGAAAATTGCAGAGGAAGTATTGACAGAACACAGCGATATACTCAGCAGTGTGGAAGCAGATTGCAGCAGCATGAACGCCATCTATTCTGAGATTCTGAAAACACAGTCCGTCTGGGACGGTGCCGGCGACTGCAACGCCGACGGTACAGTGAATGCACAGGATGCCGCCGAACAGCTGATCGCCGCCGCAAATGCAGGCACGGGCGGTGAAGTTGAGATCACCTCTGCAAACGACATCAACGCCGACGGCGAGGTCAACGCCCTCGATGCCGCCGCAGTTCTCGCCTACGCCGCCGCACAGGGCAGCGGTGAGAATGTGAGCTGGGTGGAGATTCTTGGATAGTAAAAAACTTTTCTTTAATCTGTGGAAGGAGAAATCACAATGATGAAGAAGAAACTATTTGCATTCCTGACCTCACTTGCCTGCATGGCAGGCTGTATTCCAGTGTCGGTATTTGCGGCTGACCCTTGGGATGAAGGGGCACTGTATCGTGTTCTGGAGAGTGATGAATACGGTATGCTGCTGGAGCAGCTTGACGGACATACCTATACGCTTTCAAAATGCGGAGCTGACATGGACGCGATCTGGGCTGAGCAGGAAATGGCAAAGGCAGGCGACATCATACGGCTTTCCGCACCTGAGGAGATTGCGGAGATCAGCCCCGCCTGCCTGCATTACAGCGAAGAAAACCCCGCAGTTCTTGAAAATCTCGGCAGTGCAGAGAATATTTGCAAAAGGGTTCCCCTGACCGTTACAGAAGAAAACAACTACAGCTATACGCTGACAGACGAAGCGGGAAATCTCTACTCCTATCGGGACAACACCAGTCTTCTGGTGGAGGCGAAGGCTGGCACCGTGATTGACTTTCTGGTGTACGAGGGGTATGCGGTACTGCCGGAACCCACAGGACGCTTCAGCACATTCATTGTCGTTGCCGCAGATCAGCCGGAAGCACCGGAGCATTATGTGCTGTATAAGCCCGGTTGCGGAACCTTCTATGTCAGTGAGAAAACACTGGCGGAATATCTGACGGAGGAACGCATATTTGTATGCGGAGATATTCTCAGATGCTATACAAAAACTTCCGGAATATCAGAGGAAGAAACGGGAAACCTTTATTTCCATCTGGATGGCACGGGCAGCGAGGTGCTCTATGCAGGCTCCATCTATGATGATCCGCAAATGGCAGAGTTTACGGTAGTAACAAGAAGGCAGACACTTCATTACATAAAGCTTGAAAATAACGGAGAAAACTACCTGCACATAGTTGACTATCTCAAATATACCGACGGGATCTGGATGGGCGTCAAACGCAGCTACACCCAGAGCTGCGATCTGGACATTCTCTCCCTGCGTGAGGGTGATAAGGTGACCATGCTGACCTACGAGGGACAGCCTGTTCTTCCGTACTCGGTTGCTCCCCTTGGCGATATAAACACAGACGGTGCCCTAAACATTCTTGATGTCATCATTATAAACCGCCGCATTCTCGGTGCGGAGGAAACGCCCGCAAGAGCCGTGGACGCACTTGGGCAAGCGGATTTCAACGGCAACGGCAAAATCGACGCCGACGATTCCCTCGGAATGCTCAGGAGAATCGTGGGTCTGGAAGCATAGTTATTTCATTTCTTATGGGATACCCCCGTCTTTGGCGGATAATTTCTCTTGAGCTTTTCCCCGCCGAAGGCGGGGAAAAGCTCATAAATATGTTCCTTCAGTCCCTCATTTGAGGAGGCTTGCGTTTGCCAAATCTGCGGCGGATACCGCAATAACAGAAACAGCACCGCTATAAGCGATGCTGTTTTTTTACTAATCCTTTGCAACCATTTTCCATGTACCTGCATCCATCAGTTTGGTGCCGCCGAAACTTATAAGATAATTCCCATCGGGCAGAGCATAGAGCCCACGGACTTCCCTGCCGTCGAACATGGTGCTTGCCCAGTCGATCACGACCTCGCTTGTTCCCTCTGCCGCGTGAATGCCATACAGGGCTTCCTGTGCGTTGAGATAAAAATCGTAACCCGCCGTGCCTGTAACGACCGAATGATAGTAAAACGGCATATTCTCCGTCTGAATGTCATTGATGCTGATCGTTTCAGGATCTACCCGTGCAAAGCGGGATTCCTTGACGCCTGCCTGATACATCAGATACATCTTGCCGTCTGCCGCAGGAATCAGCCCAGTACCAATGGTCATTTCTCCGCCCACGTTTCCAAGCAGCTGCATTTCCTTATCGTAAATCCAGACCTCATGATTGCCGACTTCGTTCCATCCCAGAAAGTAATGATTTCCCGCACCATCGACCTGCATTGTGGTATAATCCAGCGGCTCCTTCACAAAATCCGAAATCGACATTTCCTCCACAAACGTCATGGTACTGTCGTAAAGCTCCACATACTGATCGCTGCCGTCCTCGCCGCTGTAGAATACATAAACCTGATCTTCTTCATTCGGCACAACCGCAAGAAAATCCCCTGTTTCACTCAGACGCTTGAGCGTCTTCTGCTCCGATGTATTGGTGTCGGGATCGTACAGTACCACTGCCCGCCCTTCAAATTCATTCAGCCCGACCATCAGATAATTTTCCTTCAGCGGAAAGATCCTATCTATGCTGACAAGTCCCTTGATGGCGTTCGGTTCTACTGTGTATGTTCTGTCCTTCGGTTCAGTCACTGCCTGCGGTTCAGTGGGCGGCTGCGTTTCCATCACCGATGAATTATTTTCGCCGTCACAGCCTGTCAGCAGCAAAGCTGTAAGCAGAATGCTGAGCAGTGCACAGCTCTGTTTCATTCTCATTTCCGTATTCCTCCATTTAATTTGCTTCATCTTCCGGATACTCGAATAAATCCAGTGTATTATTGTGATTAATACAGTAACAGTATACCACATTACAACCGCCTTGTCAAGAATCTGACATAGACTGTAAACATTCCTTAATACTTGTGGAACAATATCTGTACTTTCGCAGACGGATCTTTCCATCTTTATGGTGTTTTTCAGTATTTTCAAAACAATCAGGATTGTTCACTCAGATACAAGGAAACCCTGCTCTGGATCATTTCCGCTGCTTTCGAGGCGGTCTGATCGCCTGCAAAGCACATTCCCGCTTCCTCGTATACGATGTTATACACTGTACTATCATAGCTGCTGTTGCTGTGTATCTCCTCAATATACGCAAGCAACGTATCCATTTCCTCCTGTGATATTGGGTCAAGTGAAATCACGTCCTCGCCAAGGGGGAAAAGCCACTCTTCCTCCTTCATAACAGCATCCATCCACTTCTGCATACTGCTGCGTCGTACAGGAAGCGTGCTGTATAGAGAATCCTGATACTCCGATGAGAAAAAAAATTTGAAGAAATCCCATATTTCCGTTTTGTACTGCGATTGTGCGGACATTGCAAGCGATGTCCCGGATATAAAGGAAGCTCCGTTGCCGTCATCCGCTGTGGGTTTCCCGAGAAGCGTGATCTCCTCACCGCCAAAGACACCCTCCTGCACCAGATGCAGATCATAGGGCGTGCGAAGGGCATAGTCATGGAGCAGTGCTGCATCATCCCGATAGGCAAGCTCCTCATAAGGGTATTGCACCTGCGACTGCATTTCCATTTTTGTTGGATAGCTGCCGCAAAGCTCCAATAGCTGCACAAATTCCGTTGTGTCAAAGCTGCAGGTTGCCTTTTCTTCATCAATAAAGCAGGCAAGCTGCTCCGTGACCAGTTCCCGCAATGCACCTTCTTGATGCATATTCGGGAACATTTCCATACCCTCAGGCAGACTATGTGCAAGCTCCGTATATTCCGTAAAGGTCAGCCCCTGCCTGTCGCCCAGAAACTTCTTTTTTCCAATGGCGGTGCTGATATAAAAATCGGGACTAATCTGCAGAAGCTTACCGCCATATTCCATGGATTCAAAAAAATTCATGAAATAAGCGTTCTCGTTGAAATCCGCTTCATTTTCCATAAAAGGGTATAGATCCTCGAACAGCCCCTTGTTTGCAAATCCCGCAAACGGAAGATCGGCGGTGCAGATAATGTCGGCAACCTTGTTTTCCACCATATCCCGTTTGAATTTCTCCATCCCTGCATCCCCGTCATCGTCCGTATCGTATTTAGAATAGTTTTCAATCACGATGCGGATATCCGACCTTTGACGGTTGAACAGTGCTACCGCTTTTTCCAGCGTAGGATTTTCGTGAATCGTTGCAAGGGAGATGATTTCCAGTGTCTTCAGCTCCTCCTGAGTTTTTTCACGCAGCACCCATGCGGATACCCTGCTTGTTCCGTAATCGTATTCGGTCAGAAAGAACCTCCCGTCAGGCAAAGCATTAACGCCTACGGACGAAGAAAAATCAGAATTCTCCCAATCAATGAGCTTCACACAGGTGTCGTTTTCCATATCCATACCGTAGGCAGCTTCGCCATCCTGCACCAGAATCTCATAATCTCCGGCACCTCGCCCAATCTGTGCAGGATTTGCCGGCATCCCCTCCGTCTGTATGCGTGTGAAATCCCATGTGGCTGTATTGATCTTTGCAACCGCCTCACTGCCGCCCGTATTGTAATAGGCGTAGATCTCACCGTCATTTCCAATGGTGATCCCGTGGATCCAGCTGCCGATCGAGTCAATACTGCCAAGTTTTCTGAAGTACTCATCCAGTACTATGATTGCTGATTCCGCATCTGCTGTGCGGAGGGCAAAGTTTCCCTTTCCGTCCCTGAGCATCACCGTGGCTGTCACATTGCTTCCGATGGATACGGTAAAATCCCGTTCCTCCGTCCTATTCCAGCTTTCATCATAAAGATGCAGAATGTAGGCATATTCCCCATCACTCACAATATTTCGAAGGGCAATCGCATAGCCCTGCGGCATCTGCATCACGCCGATGGGCTTTTGCTGTTCGGGATATGTAAGCTCTATCAGCACGCCGCCGCTTTCTGCATCAAAAACAGTGAGTGTATTTTGCATATCCTCGGCAAAGCTGACCACTGCAGCAAGACTTCCCAGCATGTACGTTTCTGCAAGGTAATGCATCCCCGCAAGCACCTGCTCGGATGCATAAGCGTTCGATAGGGTAACGGTCAAGCTGCTGCTCTTTTCGGAGTCATTCTGCACGCTTGGCTCCGTGACAGAAGGTTCGCTCGTGCTTGGTACTGACTGGCGGCAGGATGTGAGAAATGCTGCTGTCAGTACAACTGCAATAGCAAGAAATGTATGTTTCAGAATATTCCTTTTCATATTTTACTCCTTATGACTGCTCACTCAGATAAATGCTGACTCTCGACTGCATCATTTTCGCACAGTTCTCCGCACTCTGGTCGCCTGCAAGGAACATCTCTGCCTCCTCGTACAGGATCTGGGTTACAACGGGATCGGAATAGAATGCCGTATCAATTTGATAGATATACTCGGAGAGCATTTCCATGCTTTCAGGCGTTGCAGCACCGATGTTCACGTTTATGCCGTCAAAGATCGTTGTCGCCATGAACTGCTTTGTGCCGAGCATGAGTTTTTCGTCCAGAACCCCCTTATGGACGGGCAGGGAGGCATTCAGCTTCTTCTGGTATTTCTCCGAGAGGAGGTATTTCATGAAATCCCAGACTGCGTCCTTTTCCTCCGATTGTGCATTGACGGAGAGTGTAAAATCGCTCTGGAACACGCCGCCGTTTCCTTCCTTCGCCGTCGGGTATCCGATGAACGTAACAGGCGTATCACGGAACACCGTACGTGTCGCTGCATAGTAGTCGATGGGCTGGCTGATGGTCATAAAATACACAAGCAAGCGGTCTTCCTGATATGCCATCGCATCCTCCATTGGCGGCTGCTCGCCGATCTGCGTAAACTCCCAGATTCCCTTGTATTCGTCCGCAGAATAAGTCTTGATCAGTTCCAGAAGCTTTACAAAATCAGGCGTATTGAAATAACAGACTGCCTTGTCACGGTCGATGAAGCTGCTCTGTGCAGCGGTAAACCAGAATTCCGTCGCAAACTGCTGGTTGTAGAACCCGAATGGCTGCATATGATCGGGCATCGGCAGTTCCATCATTTCCGTGAGCATACGTCCCTGTGTTTCTCCGATGTGCTCCGTCTTTGCAAGTGCTGTACGGACATGAAAGGAAACACCAAGCTTTTGAAGCTTTCCATGATATTCCATGCTCTTAAAGTAATTTTCCAGATAATCGCTGCGGTCAAATTCCTCGTCCGCATCCATCAGTTCGTACCAGTCCGCAAAGAGTCCCTTTCCCGAAAGGCTCTCGAAATTCAGACCGTCCGTGCACACAATATCCGCAACGATTCCATCCAGCAGATCCTCTCGCAGCTTTGCGTGTCCAAGGGTCTGATCCTCAATGGTATTGTAGCTTGCGTAGTCCTCCAGAATAATACGCACGCCTGTTTCCTGCTTGTTATAGGCAATCACGATTTCCTCCAGATCGTTGTACATTCCGACCGTGGAGAGGGTAATGAGCTGAGTTCCTGCATAGTCCTCCGGAGTACGCTGCTTTGCCACAAAGCAGCCGTCCTCAAAGGTGGAGCCATTGAATGTGTTTGTCTGGATGTAGAAATCACCGTTTGCAAAGGGTGCGTAAAACCACACACTGCTGACAGGAACATCGGAATTGATATAGCTCATCACACAGGTAGAGGTATCCGCCTTCATGCCGTAGATGCCGTAATCATCGGAATAGTAGAAGTCGTACCCCCCTGTGCCGGCACGGAAATTGGGGCCGTTCCAGCCACGCAGGCTGATGGATTTCGGAATTTCTATGCAGATTCTTGCATTTGCATCAAGGCGGCAGACCTTGTAATAGTCGTCACCTCCGCCATTCTTATCGGTTTTGGCAAATCCCGCATAAACCTCGCCGTGTCCGCCCTGAAAAAGACCGGTCAGCTGCATATTGGTAGGATAAGCGATCTCCCCGTAACGGTTGAAGTCCCTGTCAAAGCATTCGATCGTCTGGAGCTGACTTTCCGCATCCCATTGCAGAAAGTAGTAGCTGCCGTTTCCGTCCACGCTGAAGTTGCCGCTGTGCAGGAACAGCTGTTTTGCGGCAGCTTCAGGCACTTCGATTGTTTCGGCATAATTCAGCTCCTCATCATAGATCTCAATGCAGCGATATTTCGCCTTATAGTTGTAATCCCCCATATCCTCGGAAATCGTACAGATTACACCGATCCTGCCGTCCGGCATTTTCATAGCGGAAATCATTCCAATATCATTTGCTGCCTTTTTCTGCACGCACTTCGGGGTAAGCTTCCCTGTTTTGCCGTTTTCGGCATTGTACCAGAAAAAATATGTAGATTTGATCGTTTCCTCCTGTTCCTCACGAAACATGATATTTCCGACAGTCGTGAAGCCTTGTTCCCTGACCGGTACGTCGGGAATTTCCTCCAGACGGTAGGAATTATAAAGAATATCGCCGGAAATCACCCCATTCTCGTCAATGATGATCTCGCCCGTTGCATCGGTTGCATCAGTGCTGTCGTTGTATTCCCTCAAATCGCCGCAGCCCGTGAGAACGTGGATTGCCATTGCAGCGGCAAGCAAAACTGCGGTCATCTTTCTTTTTCTCATCGAAAATCCCTCCTTAGCTCTGTTCACTCAGATACAGAGAAACTCTGCTCTGCATCATATCCGCTGCGGTCTGCACGGTGCAGTCCCCTGCAAGAAGCATTTCCATTTCTTCCATGAGGACATTATAAATAACACGGTCATGGTAATAGCTCATTTTGATGCCCTTTATGTATTCCATCAGCTCTGCCATTTCCTCCTCCGTGGCTGCACCGATATTCACCTCAACGCCGTTGAAGTAGTGTTTTGCCATTGTCTGCTTGGCCGCAAGCTCCATTCTGTTTTCCAGTGAGGGCAGATGAACGGGCATACTCTCCAGCTTCTGCTGGTATTCCTCCGAAAGCAGATGCTTCATGAAATCCCAGACAGCCACCTGCTGCTTGGACTGTGCATTCACGGACACGGTAAAGGATGTGGAGAATATACCGCCGTTGCCGTCGTCGGTGTGCATCGGATAGCCGATCAGTGTGAATTCCTCATCCGCAAACGTCGTGCGTGCAAGTGCATGGTAGTCAATGGGACTGCTGATTCCCGTATTGCAGAGCAGTACCTTGTCATCCCGATAGCATAGCTCATTCAGATTGCTTTGGTAACCATCGGGCAGGGATGCAAACAGCTCCAGCATATCCATAAATTCGGGTGTGTTGAAATAGCACTCCGCCTTGTCACGGTCGATATAAGAATTCTGCATACCGTGGAAATAATTGGAAACCATAATGTCCCTGTCATAGACATTGTACACCTCCATGCCCTCGGGAAGCGTTTCGGCAAGTGATTTCAGCTCGGCAGGCGTGATCCCCTCTCTCTCGCCCACATATTTTGTTTTTGCAGCGGAAGTCAGGATGTAAAAATCCATGCCAAGCTGCAAAAGCTCATCGCCGCTCTGGTATGCCTCAAAGAAGTTCGGGAGATAATCGTCCTTGTTGAATGTTTCGTCCGCTTTCATGATGTCGTACCAGTCCTCGAATAAGCCCTTGTTTGCAAGGCTTTCAAAATTCATGTTATCGGTGCAGATCATGTCGGCAATCACACCCGAAAGCATATCCTCCTTGAATTTCTCCATGCCGCCCGAGGTGTTGTCGTAGGGTATTTCGTTGTATTCCGCATAATCCTTTATGAAAATGCGGTAATCCGTGCTTGCACGGTTATAATCCACGACCGCCTGTTCAAGCCGCCAGTTCAGATCAAGAACTGCCAGACTGATGAGCTGAATGTTCTCGATTTCCTCTGCGGTACGCTTGGTGAGCAGCCATAATTCGTCCTGATTGTCGCTGGTAAACGGATATGTCAGGAACTGTCCATTCTCCAACGCCTCGCAGACATAGATGCCGTTGCAGAAATCGGAATTTGTCCAGCTGATGACTTCTTCGGAGGTATTACCCTTCACGCCCCAGAGCTTATCATCATCATAGTAGTAGAAGTCATAGCCGTTCGTTCCTGTGCATACGCCACGCAGATACTCCGCATAAACGGGTGTCTGGATCTCCTCATAGCTCTTTCCTGCCGCATTCAGGCGGATCATCTTATAGATGTTTCCCGAAACATCGCTCCCTTGCAGGCAGGCACAAGCCGTGCCGTCCGCTGCCGTGAACAAGGATTGCATATTCAGTTCCGTGGGAATGCGGATGCTGCCGTACTTCTGAAATTCGCTGTCATATGCTTCCAGCACGGTATTACCGTTGATGTCCCCATAACTGATGAACCAGTTGCCGTCACTGTCCACAGCGACCTGATCATTCCTAATGGTTGTTCCATCCGCCACGCTTTCGGGGATTTCCATTGTTTCCAAAAACTGCATATCCGCATCGAAGACCTCTACAAAACGCTTCATATCCGTGGGCTGCCAGTTGGAACCCATCTTGTAGTCGTTAATAATCACGCCGATCCTGTCATCGGGCAATGCAACAATCGCATCGGGTCTTACCTGCCGTCCCGCACCGTCCTTCCGGCAGGCAAGCTCCAATTGCTTGGCTTCACCCGTCTGTGCATCATATTGATAAATCAAAGTGCTGTTCCGGGAATCGTCATAAACCTCATAAAACACGCTGTTGCCGGAGGAAAACAGGGGAAAGCCCTCCTCCCCCATCAGAACCTGCTCGGAACGGTAGGATTTGGTCAGGTCAACCTCCAGCGTTGCACCTGTTTTTTCTTTCTGACAGCTTGTGAAAACAGGGAGAGCCATTGTGACAGCAAGAGCAAAGGCTGAAAACTTCATGATTCTTTTCATAGGGATTCTCCTTTCAATTATGACTGTTCGCTCAGATAGATCGTCACTCGGCTCTGTATCATCTCGGCAGCGGCCTGTGCGGTGCAGTCGCCCGAAAGGTACATCGCAATTTCTTCCATCATGATGTCGTACACCTTCTGATTGAAATAATACGCTGTACGGATCCCCTCAAGATAGGCACGCAGCTTACCCATTTCCTCGGGATTCGATTCACCGATCTGGGATTCACCCATGCCAAACGGCACACTTGCCGTTACCATGTGTGTAGCCTGCTCAAGCTCCGCCTCCAAAGCTCCCAGATGCACGGGCATGGAACGTTTCAGGTCGCTCTGATATTCCTCATCCAGCAGGTGCTTCATAAATCCCCAGATTACTTCATGATGTTCGGACTGAGCATTGACCGATACGGTGAAATCCGTCCGGAACACACCGCCGTTGCCCTCGTCATAGTCCATCGGCATTCCCACCATGGTTACCTCTGCGTCACGAAAGGTGGTTCTGTTCATCGCACGGAAGTTGATAGGCTGGTAAAAATCAACGTCCTCGATGAATGCACGGTTCTCCTGAAACGCCTTGTAGCTCTCCGTATAGCTCGGCAGCACCTGCGAGATTTTGCCCTCCGCCTCCAGCTGATCAATTTCATCAAAGGTGGGAATACCTGCAATCATCTCCAGAATCTTTGCAAATTCCGTCCCGAAATAGCACTTTGCATTCTTTGCATCCACCCAGCAGTTCATTCTGTTCTTGAAATACTGTTCCATGAACCATTCCCGATTGTAGAAATCATAGAAGTCCATGCCCTGCGGAATGGTATCCATAAAGCCCACATATTCCGAGAGCGTCACGCCCTCGGTAGTTCCTGCAAATTCCGTTTTTGCCGCCGCAGAGTGCACCGAATAGGAAACGCCCAGCCGCTGCAGCTTACCGTCATATTCATATGCCTCAAAGAAATTCTGCAAGTAATCCTCACGGGAGAAGCTCTCGTCCGCATCCATCAGATCGTACCAATCGGCAAACAGCCCTTTATTCGCAAGACTTTCAAAATGCATTCCGTTCGTACAAACCATGTCCGCAACGATACCGTCGAGCATATCCTCCTGCAGCTTTGCAGCTCCCAGCGTTTTGTCATCCGCCGTATTGTATTTGTTATAGTCCACTACAATGATTCGCCAGCCGGTTTCGGCACGGTTGTAATCAATGACCGCCGCCTCCAGTGCGGAATACAGTCCCAGGGAGGAAAGACTGATGAGCTGCGTATTGTCGATCTCCTCCTGTGTGCGTGGACTGCACAGCCAGAATTCATGTGTCGATTCGTTTCCCTGTTCTGCGACTACTGTGCCGTTGTCGAGCAGTTCACAGGAGTTGATCTCGCCGAGAGGGAAGTCGGAGTTTACCCAATTGAGGATCTCCTTTTCTTCGCCGTCAATGTAGCCGTACAGACCGTTATTGTCCATCCAGCAGAAGTCGTACTCACCATTGCCTCTGACAAAGTCCGAGGAATGCAGCATAGCGGCATACCGATCCGCCTCATACTTTTCAACGGCTTCGGAATGCAGGAACACGCCCGTACTCTCTGCGGTACGCTCCGCACCGTTGACCTCATAGACCTCGTAAACGCCATCATTCTTTGTGATGGCAGCATACATCGTGCCATCCTCTTTGCTCCGTACCATTTCATTCACGGAATAACCCGACGGCAGCGGGATATTGCCGTATTTTTCATATTTGCTGTTATAGCAGTCGTAGGTATAGGTGCCGGAATCCTCGTGGCGGGTGCCAAGATACCAGTTGCCCTGATTATCCACCCAACCCACAAGATAGTTGTCCGGTGCAAAATCCTCGGGGATCTCCTCGGTGCGGACATAGTTCATTTTCTCGTCGTAGATCTCGATACAGCGGCGGATGATACCGTCATAGCGGTTATCCTCGATGATTACAATGCCGATCGTGCCGTCGGCGTAATTGATCACCGTATAGGCGTGTACAGAATTTCCCGCAGCCAGACGTTCCTTGGCAGCCTTCGGCTCGAATTTCACGGATTCTCCCGTTTCGGTATTGACAAAGTGATAATAATCCTGATGCTTAATCTGTCCGTCACGCCGCACGAACAGAATATTATTCTCCCAGGAATGAAGGATATCATAGTTATACTGCACCTCCATTTTCTCCGAACGATAGGAGTTATCCATATTGATCTCCAGTGTGCTGCCTTTTTCCCTCATAAAACCGCAGCCCGTGAGGGGGATTACCGCCAGCATTACGGCAAGAGCGAGGGATGTAAACTTCATGATTCTTTTCATAGTGATTCTCCTTTCAATTATGACTGTTCGCTGATGTAAATACCGACTCTGCTCTGCATCTTCTTTGCGGCTTCTTCGGCAGTACAGTCGCCTGTGATATACATTTCCATTTCCTCAAGAATGATATTCTTGATCGTCTGATCATTCGTATATGCCGCCTCAATGCCCTCGATGTAGGCACGCAGCTCGTTCATTTCCTCCTCGGTCGCAGCACCGACATTCACTTCACCTGCAGCGAAATAGGTCGTTGCCGTCGTCATATGGGTGGCATTTTCGAGGTAGAATTCCAATGCCGCTTTCTGCACGGGCATGGAAAAGTCGAGCTTTTTCTGGTATTCATCCGAAAGCAGATGCTTCATGAAATCCCAGACTGCATCCTGCTGTTTGGACTGGGCGTTGACGGAAAGCGTAAAGGTCGTGTGGAACTGTCCGCCGTTGCCCTTGAGGGCGTACATCGGCTCGCCTGTAAAGGTCAGATCCGCATCCAGAAACGCCGCCTTGCGGATGGCATGGTAGTTGATGGGCTGATAAATCATACATGGGTAGAACAGTGCCTTGTCCTCACGGAAGTCATATTCATGATTGGTGACCTGCTCACGCTGCTCCGCCGTGCCGTTGAGGGTCTGCATCACACGGATATATTCGGGCGTGTCAAAATAGCATTTCTGCAGCTGTTTATCCACATAACCGCACTGGGAATCAAACATATACATATAGTACTGATAGGGCTTCATTCCCTCGGGCAGACTGTCCACAAGCTCCGTGAATTCCGCCATGGTATAGCCCTCTTTCTCTCCGACAAATTCGGTTTTGGCAAGCTGGGTGTAAACAGTAAAGTCCACACCAAGCCGCTGGAGCTTGCCGTTATGTTCATAGGCACGGAAGAAATTCTCCAGATAGTCCTCACGGCGGAATTCCTCATCCGCATCCATCAGCGTGTACCAGTCGGCAAACAGTCCCTTGCTCGCAAAACTCTCGAAATTCAGCCCGTCCGTGCAGACCATATCTGCCACAATGCCGTCAAGCATATCCGCCTTCATCTGTTCCAGCCCTGCCTCGATGTGTTCGGGATTGTCGCTCTCTGCGTAATCCATGATCAGGATGCGATGACTTGTGCTTGTGCGGTTGTAATCCAGTACGGCGTCCACGAGCTTATCATACATACCAACGGCTGCAATGGTGATGAACTCGACGTTTTCGGTTTCCTCCTGCGGTCTTTTTTCTGCAAGCCAGTAGCAGGGCGTATTGTTTTCATACATCATCAGCACAAATTTTCCATCGGGAAGGGCAATACAATCGTATACGGAGCCTTTCTTGAAATCGGAATTGATAAAGTCAATCACCCGTTCCTTTCCCTCATCCTTCACGCCGTACAGATAATTTGCATCCGTATAGTAAAACGCATAATCGTTCGTACCCGTGGTTACGTCCTGTGCAGCATTGAAATTGATGTCAACATCCACATCCTCCATGGTGCGATCCTCTGCGGACAGGCGGTACATCGTTGTGATACCCTTTTCCCAGTCCACCCAGACCATATACACTTCTCCGTCCGTACCCTGAATAAAGTCCTGTGACAGTATAAAACCGTTGGGGGAAAGTGGAATGCTGCCGTACTGTACAAACTGACTGTTGTATGTATGGATCTGATTTTCGCCGGTATGCGGGTCATTGACATACACAAACCAGTTTCCGTCCGCATCCCGTGCGGTCCCGCAGTTAAACAGATTGACGTCCTCTGCGAAGGTTTCGGGAAGCTCCTGTGTTTCAAGGAGATTCCAGTCCGCATCGTAAACCTCAATGCAGCGGCGGTAAATCTCCGGTGTGTCAAAGGCTTTCGGATAATATTCCTCGCACAGCAAGCCCTTTTTGCCGTTCTCCAGCTCCAGCACGTCCGTGACGCCGATATGATTCGCCGCTTTCTGCCGCTGTTCTGCACAAGCGGGGGTAATTTCACGGCTCACACCTGTTTCCGTATGATATTCCAGTATCACGGTCACTCTGTTCTGCTGTGTTCCCTTACCGAAATACACACAGCTTCCGATAACAGCATCGTACATACTCCATTTCCGTGCCTGCATGATCTCCTCACTGCGGTAGGAATTGTTCATCGGCATTTCCAGTGTTGCACCCGTTTTTTCTTTCTGACAGCCTGTAAAGGCGGGTATTGCCATCATCATGGCAAGGGCAAGGGATGTAAATTTCGTAATCATTGTTTTCATGGGTTTACCTCCTTATGATCGTTCGCTGATATACAGCGAAGCTCTTGACTGTATCCTATCGGCACATTGCTGTGCGGTGCAGTCGCCG
>JAZOBK010000086.1:0-10033 GCA_045595985.1 Oscillospiraceae bacterium | reverse complement strand
TTCCGGCGGCATCCTGCCCGATCTCCTGTACATAGCCAATAATGTATCCCTTCGGGAAATAACCGTTTTCACCGGTTGTGACAATTGCCTGTCCCTTACGCAGACGAGTGTCCTTCTCCAGATAATCCAGCTTACAGTAACCATGCTTCAGCAACGCTACACTTCCCGTGATAACGCCCGTTTCCCGCAGCGTACTGCTGCCGGCAGAAATAAATACTTCGGGAGAAAGTATGGTCGTAACTGTGGCAGTTTCCTCACCGACTTCCGTAATAATGCCCACCATGCCCTGTTCGGTCACAACGGGGGCATATAATTCCACGCCCATCTCCGTACCGCCGTTGATCATGAAGCTGCCATAGGGATCGTTTGTGACATAACCTACCACGTCAAACGGTGAAGTGAGTGTGAAATCCTTATGTTTTTCCTTGATGCCGACAAATTCCTTCAGCTCTGCAAGCTCATCCTTTGTCGCCTCATAGTCTGCAAGATCTGCGTGCAGTGCTGCAATTTCCTCTTTCAGAGCTTGATTTTCACGGTAGCAATCGTCCGCATTGACATACAGCTCCAATACATGCTCCACCTGTTCGGAAATGGCATTCGACGCACGCTGAAACGGTGCAGCAATGCTTTTGAAAATTCCGATGCTGCTGATGGTATAGCCGCCCTGTGATACCGCATAGATCATAATGCCGATCAGCAGTGCAAGTATGAACAGAATGATCTTGCATTTTGTACTTTTCAGAAAATTCCCCATCTGCCGCCTCCTTTCCAAAATACAACAGAAACAGAGCCTGCCGGTCTGCGATACATCCCGTCAAACTCTATTTTCCGCTGCACTGTGTCATTTTTCGTAGTATTTCATATATTCTACCAGCGTATCCTGATATTTGTCCATGTTCTCAAGCACCTTGCCCGCACCCTCTGCAACGCAGTCGAGGGGGAATTCTGCAATGTACACCGGAATTCCGGTTTCACGGTTGATCAGCTTATCCAGACCACGCAGCAATGCACCGCCGCCTGCCAGCGTGATTCCCTGATCAATGATGTCCGCTGCAAGCTCCGGAGGAGTTTCCTCCAATGTGGATTTGATGGCATCAATGATCCTCGAAAGCGGCTCAACCATTGCATCACGGATCTCCGCGGAAGAAACCCTGATATTCTCCGGAAGTCCGTTGAGCAGGTTTCTGCCCTTGATCTCCATCGTGCCCTCATTTTCACTGGGGAATGCAGAGCCGATGGTCAGCTTGATATTTTCCGCCATGCGTTCGCCGATGAGCAGATTATATTTTTTCTTGATATAGCTGATGATCGACGCATCCAGTGCATCACCCGCACAACGCACGGAACGGGACGCTACAATTCCGCCGAGGGAGATCACGGCTACCTCACTGCTGCCGCCGCCGATATCCACGATCATGCTGCCGCAAGGTTCGGTGGTGGGCAGACCTGCCCCGATCGCAGAAGCCATGGGTTCCTCTATGATGGAAACATGGCGTGCTCCTGCCTTTTCCGTTGCCTCCTTTACGGCACGGCGTTCTACCGCCGTTACACCCGAGGGAATACAGATGATGACACGGGCTCTTGTAAAGATCGTGCCCTTAAGTACTTTATTGATGAATTCCTGCAGCATTGTGATGGTCAGGTCGAAATCCGCAATAACGCCTTCCTTCAGCGGACGAACTGCCACGATGGAGCCGGGGGTTCTTCCGATCACCTGCTTGGCTTCCTTACCAACATAACGTGCTTTTTCCGTTCTTGTATTGACTGCCACTACGGACGGCTCACGCAAAACGATACCTTTTCCACGCATATACACAAGCGTATTGGCGGTGCCGAGGTCGATACCTATGTCCTTTGTAAACATTCCAGTTCTCCTTTATCTCTTTTCCGAAAACAGTGTCAAAACACCATCCTTATTATTATACCATGTTTTTTGTCTGGAAACAAGAGTTTTTTCATATTTTCCTGCAGGTTATCAGCCTTCGGAGGAAAACTTGGTGCTGAGCTTCGGATAAGCAAACAATGCGATGGTGATCATGAAAATCTGTGCCACACAGATGTTGAGCGTGAAATCCAACTTAAAATAAAGCACCTTCAGGTCAAATTCTGCATTGGACAAACCCACTTCATAGGACTTTGCAAGCCATGCAATATTATCAAACTGCGAAACAAATTCGCCGACCAGATGTCCCAGCAATGAAGCAAAAATGATCAGTATAAACAGCAAAAACGTCTTTTTCATAATTGTAGCTCCTTTTCAATGTCATCTTTTATATGAGATCATGGGATTTTTCCCACAACCACGTTACCGATACATAGAGGAATCAGCAATTCCCTTACAATCCGCTGGATCCGAAACCGCCGCTTCCACGCTGCGTTTCTTCCAGCTCATCCACCTGCTGAATCTCCGGAAACAGCACCGGCGTCACTACCAGCTGTGCCACACGCATCCCATTTTCTACGGTGAATGGCTCTGTGCTGAGATTATGCAGCGGAATCTTGATTTCGCCACGGTAATCGCTGTCCACAACACCCACCGCATTGGCAAGCGTGATGCCGTACTTTGATGCCAGTCCCGAACGGGGATAGATCAGCAATGCAACATCCTCCCGTGAGGGCTGTACGGCAAGCCCCGTCGGGATCATCACCGTGCCCCCCGACGGAATTTCCACCGGTTCCGCAAGGCAGGCACACAGATCCACACCCGCACTCTGCGGTGTGGCACGCTTTGGCAATACGGCATTCTGCCGAAGTTTCTGAAATTGCA
Organism: Oscillospiraceae bacterium; assembly: GCA_045595985.1. GTDB lineage: Bacteria > Bacillota > Clostridia > Oscillospirales > Ruminococcaceae > UBA3855. Next base: position 7,266 of record JAZOBK010000086.1, on the reverse strand, counting down.
GCGTCATGCCAGTCCTCCTTTGAAATACAGACCATTTGTACGGTCAGCGGGGATCTCCGCTTCACCGTTTTCATAGGCATACAAAACGGATGCCACCTGTGCAGGTGTTTCCTCCGTAAAGTAGAAATCCCAGTAATCAAGACTGCGGAGCTTTTGCAGCTTATCGGCAAGCCATAGCAGCTTTGCATTACACAGCTCCGTATAATCGCCGCTGCAGACCAGCGGAAAACGCTGTCCTGTGCGGTCTTTCATATAACATCCCTGTTTGCGGCAGCCCTCCTGTGCACGGATCGGGCACAGACGCAGCAGCATCATGGGAAGTTTCCCGTAAATAAAGCCTCCGCAGGGCATCTCCCCTGCAAGTCCCGCAAGACTCGGCAGACGCAGTTCATAGGAACCCGTGACATCCTGCACGCCCAATTCCGCAAGGGAACGTGCTGTCATGCGGTTGGTACAGTTCAGACCCAAACCGCCATGCAGGGTGAATCCCAATCGGCTGCCGATCCGCACATCAGCAAGATTATGGCAGAGCAAATGGGAAAATCCACGCTCCCGCAGGGTTTCCAGCCTTCGGCAATATGCCGCTTCATCCGCAATAATGCGTGGTGCTTCGAGCCATATCGACAATGCGGGGGTACAGTGATCTGCAAGCAGAAGAGGAATGCACACGATGGCTCCGTGTTCTGCTGCAACGCTCAGCTGTGCTTTGTTTCGCACGTGCAAACGGAATTCCGGCTTTTTCTCAGAATTGATAAGCGGTTTCCCCAAATCCGGAACATCCGTCAGTATCCGATACCGTGGAGAATTTCGCTGCACACGGGCTTTGTACAATGCCTCCACCGCTTCACGCCGCATGGCATTGCACTGGGCTGCCGAGAGCGTCAGTCCGTCGGGGTTATCAAGATGTACTTCACTGCTTTCAAAAATCGTATCGCCGAGCTTCTGCATCTGCTTTTGCAGTATCGCAGCATCCAGCGGTGTTTTCTTTGCAATCTGCGGCGTCTCCCCCGTCACGCAAACGGTATTTCCTGTGCTGTCGCTTGCCATAAGCTTTGCAGGCTCATTTTCACGCAGCATCATGGAAAATGCAATGGAATCACACTTTCTCGGTTTACGGTATGTGTTCTGCAGATCCTGCAGCACATTCTGTGCCGCAACCACATCCTCCTTACGGCGGAAACCGAACATATCCTTCCGTCTGCCTGTGAAATACCCGTCCGTAAAGCCACTTCTTGCAAAAACTGCCCGCAGGGTTTCCATATCGGGCTGCTCACCGTTAAGTGCCATACGCAGGGCAGTTACGGCGGCTGCGACATATTCCGGACGCTTCATACGGCCTTCTATCTTGAAGGAGGTGACACACATTTCACGCAGTTTCTGAACGTGCTGCACCAGTGACAGATCCTTTAGGGAAAGTGCCGCAGGATTCCTGCCGTCGGGCGTCCGCCACGGCAGGCGGCACGCCTGGGCACATCTGCCGCGGTTGGCACTTCTGCCGCCTACGAGAGCAGAAAAGCTGCACTGTCCCGAAACGGACATACAGAGTGCCCCATGCACGAAAACTTCAATTTCCAACGGTAAGTCACAGAGCTTCTGCAGATCTGCCGCAGACATCTCTCTTGCGGCAACCACACGGCAGCAGCCAAGTTCCTTCGCCCGCATTGCACCCTCCGGTGAATGAATGCTCATCTGCGTCGAGGCGTGCAGGGGCATATCGGGGACAAGACTGCGGATCAGCCGCAGCACTCCCAGATCCTGCACGATGCAGGCATCCACACCGCAGAGGGCTGCTTCACGAATGTAGTTGGCAAACTCCGGAAGCTCCCTGTCCGTCAGCAATGTATTGACTGCAAGATACAGCTTTGCTCCGTAGAGATGGCAAAGCTCTGCCGCCTGTGCAAGCTCCTCCAGATCAAAATTGGCTGCACTGCTCCTTGCAGAATATAATGTTCCTCCCACATAGACGGCATCCGCACCGCATCGAAGGGCGGCGGTGAGGGACTCCATGCTTCCGGCAGGTGCCAGAATTTCAGGCTGAATCATCCGATGGTTTCCTTGAGCTTCTTGAGCTTCTGGGTATTCTCAAGCTGTGCAATCCTTGCCTTGAGCATTTCCACTTCCTTCAAAGCAGCGTCACGCTCAATTCTTGCACGGCCCGCATCATCCACATATTCCTTGCTCTGTCCGCAGATGGTGTCCAGACGTGCATTTGCCTTACTCAGATCATCAAGAATGGACAGTGCTGTCATAATCGCTGCAGAATACTGGGAAACGCCCAGCTTATCCGTCATATCGTTGATACGGCTTTCCAGTGTTCTGGCAAGACCATAGACATAGTTCGGTGCTTCTGCAGTCTGCATCACATAATCCTTACCGCAAATAACAACTTTTACTTTGTTCAGCATAATCAACATTCCTTTCTTTCTATACACGATTTAAGCTTATATTGCGTGATACCCTGCGGTATCAGAAATAACGTATCAGAGATACGACCTTACCGAGGATCTCTACATCCTCCACAATGATCGGTTCCATAAAATCATTCTCGGGCTGCAGGCGATAATGCCCTTCTTCCTTGAAAAATGTCTTGACCGTAGCCTCGCTATGATCTACGAGTGCTACCACAATGTCGCCGTTTTCCGCATAATTCGTCTGCTCAACAATTACAATATCGCCGTCAAAAATGCCGGCATTGATCATGCTCTCGCCACGCACACGAAGTGCAAACAACGGATTTTCATATGCCTTGAGCGGCTCAAAACTGATGTAATCGGTGATATTCTCAATCGCAGTGATCGGTACGCCTGCCGCAACCGTTCCCACCAGCGGAATACCGGCATTCTCACTCTCATCATCCATCACTACGATAGCACGGTTTTTGCCGTCCGCCATGCGGATCCTCCCCTCCTGATCCAGAAGATGCAGATAACGATGCACCGTGGAGGTGGAGCGGATCCCCACACCGTCACAGATCTCACGCACGGACGGAGACATATTCTCCGTTCGGATATAATCCTTGATAAACTCCAGAATCTCATCAGCCCTCTGTGCCCTCATTTAATTTTCCTCCTCATGCAGCCGATTCAGGATCATTTTCGCCACCTTGTATACATCACCGCAGCCCATTGTCAGCACAAGATCTCCTTCCTGTGCGTGTTCACAGACATAATTGCAGACATTCTCAAAATTGCTGTACTTGCGTTCGTCGGTGTATTCCGCCTCCTCGTCCTGCGGGAACCAGACACAGCCCTCAAGCTTTTCCGCAAGATGACGGGTATAGATGTGATAAGTGTTCTTTTCTCGGGAACCCATAATATCTGTCAGCACGGGAATATCCGCAATACGCAGAGATTCGGCAAATTCCTCCAGATGCTGTGCGGTTCTGGAGAAGGTAAACGGCTGGAAAACCGCCCAGACACGATTGTAGGGCATATTCTTCGCTGCTTTCAGCGTTGCTGTCAGTTCCGTGGGATGGTGTGCATAGTCATCAGCAATGGTGATGCCATTGACCTGACCGAGAATCTCAAATCTTCTGCCCGCACCACGGAATTCCGCAAGTCCCTGCACGATCGCCGCAAAGGGAATTTCCAGTCCGTCACAGGCAGCCACGGCTGCAAGAGAATTGAGCACATTGTGTTCACCGGGAACCTGCAAAGTAATTCTTCCCAGCATTTCGTCGTTTTTCAAGACGGTATACGCCACGGAGGAGCCGCCGAGAATTTCCACATCTTTAGCTCTGTAGGTATTTCCCTCACCATAGCCGAAGGAAACCAGTTTCTTTCCTGTGATACCCTCAACTGCCTTGCAGGTATTGGCATCATCCCCGTTATAAATGATGGTCTTGGTTGTCAGTTCACAGAATTTATGGAAGGAGCGGATGATATTATCCACTGTTTTGAAATAATCCAGATGATCGGCATCAATGTTCAGGATAACAGCGGTATCCGGATAGAGCTTTAGGAAGGTATCGACAAACTCACAGGCTTCGCAGACAAACACCTCACTGCTGCCGCTGCAGCCGCTGCCGCCGATACAGGGAAGCTTGCCGCCGATGAATGCGGACAGATCAACGTTTGCCGTATACAAAATCTGTGCCAGCATGGAAGTGGTCGTGGTCTTGCCGTGCGTGCCGGATACGCAGACAGCATCGCCGTACCAGCTGCTGACAATGCCCAGCAGCTCACTGCGTTCCAGCACCGGAACGCCGGAGGCTCTTGCAGCAATCAGCTCGGGGTTATCAGACATGATCGCTGCGGTATGCACGATCAGATCCGCACCCTCAATATTCTTCGCACACTGTCCCAGCATCACAGGAATGCCCATACTGCGTACCGCCTGCAGGGTATCGGTTTCATTGTTGTCCGACCCCGTCAGGTAATACCCCTTGGCATGGAGGATCTGTGCCAGCGGATACATTCCGCTGCCGCCAATGCCAATAAAGTGAATGTGCTGTTTTCCTTCCAATACTGATTTATTCATAAAATACACCTAATTTCTTCTCATTATTTACATATCTAACCATTATACTAATTATATGCCGCTGTCATACATTGTGACCTGCTCCATGAATAAGTTTCCCAATTTGCGGCATACTATCCATCGCAGAGGAAATTTTGTATGATTGGCATAACATCACAAGGAGGTCATACCATGGAAATCACAGACATCAAAATCCGCAAGATCATCACAGAAGGTCGACTCCGTGCAGTGGTATCCATCACCGTGGATCATATGCTCGCTGTACACGACATCAAGGTTGTACAGGGCGATGAACGTCTGTTCATTGCAATGCCGAGCAGAAAGGACGAGAACGGCATTTTCCGTGACATTGTGCACCCGATTCTTCCGGAATCCAGAAAAATGATCGAAGAAAGCATCCTTGACGCTTATCAGAAGCACCTTGCACTTGCAGAAGTGGAGGAACAGGAAACTGAAGCTGCACTGACAACAGAAGCAGCACCGGAAGTCTGATCATCTTATATGCCTTTTCAGGAACGGTTTGACCGTTCCTTTTTTTTATTTTACGACGCCTTTGACATGATCCAATGCGAAATATCGTAAGATGGCGATCTGGGTTTTGGCATCCGGACAAGCGTCCGAAAGCACCATACGCACTGCCTGTGCAAGCGGAATTCTCTCCACATCCAGAAATTCGCCCTCATCGAGCTGCTGGGCGTCATACTCCAGTCCCTTTGCCAGATAGATGTGGATCACCTCCGCATCATATGCAGGCGTCGGGAAAAGCTTGCCGAGGTAGAAAAATTCCTTTGCTCTGCAGCCGCATTCCTCCAGAAGCTCACGTCTGCCGCAGGCTTCGGGATCTTCCCCATATTCGAGCTTGCCCGCCGGAATTTCCATCGTGACTGCCCCATGGGGATAGCGGAACTGCTTGACAAAAAGCACTTCATCCGCATCCGTGATCGCCAGCACGCACACCCCGCCCGGATGTCTGACTACCTCACGGAATGCCTGTGTACCGTCCTCCAGAAGTACGGTATCCTTTTCCACACGGATGATCTTTCCGTCAAACATGACATTACTGTCAAGTCTGGTTTCATTCAGATGTGCCATCTGTTTCTTCCTTTCTATCGGGATTTCGCTGCATTTCACGCAAAAGCAACTGTGTGTAGGCTCTTGCCGCACGCACGCCGACTGTCGGTGTGTAGTCATAGCTGTGGGAAATCTTACTCTGATTGCCCTTGAACAGGGATTTCGCAAGAAGAATGTACAATGCCAGCAGCAACACACCGCCGAGCGTCATCCAAAGACCGAGCCGCAGACCGGGAGTTTCATAGGAGAACACGATCTCATTTTCCCCTGCTTCACAGCGAATCGCCATAAAGCCGTTGCTGACACGCTCCACTGTCACGGGATTGCCGTTGACGGACGCCGTCCAGCCCTTGTCGTAGGGAACGCTGAAGAACACGAGTTTCGGCTGTTCCAGAGATATGCTGCCGGAGAAATGACTGGAATCATATTCAAAATTCTCACAAGCCTCCGCAGCCTGTTCCTGACAGATCTCCAGATACCGTTCCTTTGAAATATTCATGGAAAGTGCATCCGCAGGAGCAATAATATCTGCATAGATTTCCGCCTGTTCCTCCGTCAGGATCAGCGAATTGATCAGCAGACGTTCCTTTGTCATACCCGTCCTGCCGTTAAGCATCTCCTCGGTCAGGTAAGTTTCATAGGTGAAACCCATGGGAATGAAATAATCGTTTTTGTAAATATTAAAGCCGTTTTCGGATTTATACAGGGAAAAACCCGGAATATCAAAGGGCTTTTCCTCGTCGATGTCCTCGATCCGCTCAAAATAATACTTCACAGAAAACAGTCCGCGGAGCGTATAATATTTCGGTTCGGCACGGGAGGATACATCACGGGTAATACCGATACTGTCGTAGAAATCCATAATTGACACGCTGACCGTGCTGTGAAATGTCCGCATACAGGACAATCCCCAGAACATGGGATAATTGTCGTAATTCTCGGAAATATCCACACGGAAATAATCATCCTCGTCATTCTCGTAGGAAATGGAGATATTGTTTTCGCCGTTGATTCCGGTTTCAATATATTTCTTCGCATCCGTACCGATGTATTTGCCGAAGTACACCACAGTTCCGGTGCAGACAGCACAGGCAGCAGCAGTGAGGATCACGGCTTTCTGAAGATGCGGCTTTCTGCGGATACGGAGCGTATAGACATAATACAGCCCTATCCAGCACAGAATGCTCATTGCCAGCACCACACAGAAATACTGCGGAATATTGGCGAATGCGAAAAATTCGGTACTGTCCTCCTCACCCTTTGTCGGCAGACAGAACACGATTCCGGACACGATCAGTGCCGCAGCACTGCCGATCATGCCACCCTTCCAGTTCAGTTCCTGATTGTCAAGTGCGTATGCCGTCATCATTGCCATGATGAGGATCGGCATATAGAACCACCTTGCGTAATAGGAGCTGTTGAACATATAGAACATACTGTTCAAGATCGGCACAAATGCACAGACAATGCAGATCCAGATCAGATTCGTTGCCCAGTGCTTACGTTTCTGTCCCATGAAGGCAATGACGCCTGCCATGGAAAACAACGGCAGATACCCGCCGATGGACGCCCATTTGCCCGTTGTCGTTGAGAACAGGTTCGGACGTGCGGGTGCGTCGGGAATCATGAAAAAGCTCTGGATGATGCGGATGATCCTTGTTTTGTCGTTGTACAGGAGCATATCCTGTCCGAACAGCATGGAAGTCGGAGGCCAAG
>JAZOBK010000085.1:0-5047 GCA_045595985.1 Oscillospiraceae bacterium | reverse complement strand
TGGATACCATTATGGATGCAGCAGTCAACAAGACAAAGCTGGAATCCAAAGAGGAATCCAGCTGGAGCTACGAGGAGATCTGCGATATGGAATACCGCGTGATCCTGGCTTCCGAATGCTATACCTACGACAAGCCCACAGGCACCTACACTGATCTGCGTGATTCAGAATCCGGTCTGAAGTATCTGTATGACAATGCACTCAAGCTGAAGGTAAGCGGTATCGTTCGTCCGAATCCGGAAACGGAAGCTGCCATGCTCACCGGTGCAATTGCCTACACGTCCGAGCTGACGGAATATGTCATTGAAGAAGCAAAGGATTCCGAGGCGATCAAAGCTCAGCTTGAGGATGAATCCACGGATATTTTCACCGGTCTGCCCTTCAAGGAATCCACCGGCGAAATGACCGATGAAGAAAAGGAAGAAGAATTCCACAACTTCATTGAAAATATGAATGCACAGGAAAAGGCAATGGTCTATGTGCAGATGATGTCCATTCCCTCCGAAGAACAGCTGAACACCTCCGTAGAGCAGGCAATGCAGGGACAGACCCGTGAAACCATGGAATCCACGATGATTCAGGCACTGACACAGCAGATGGGTATGTCCGAAAGCGAACTGGAGGGCTACATTGCTGACATGAGCGACGAGGACCTGGAAGAAGCCTACACCATGATGGTGGAAGAACAGGTCAAGATGCAGTATGCGGCTCAGGTGATGGAGCAGATGGCGGCACTTCCGCAGTCCGATAAAGTCGCAGGACTCAATCAGCTGATGGATAACTGCGATACCAAGACCTGTGCAATGTACCATGACGAGATCATGGAATTCTCCGATTCCGATTATGACACAAACCTCATCAAACTCGGCTGCCTTGATCTTGATGAACCCGCAGCCATCAATCTCTTTGCTTCTTCCTTTGAGAACAAGGACATCATCGAAGAAGTCATTGCAGAATATAATGAGGATGTTGAGGAGCTGTCCCAGATCAAGTACACGGACTACATCGGCATCATGATGTCCTCAATTACAACGATCATCAATACCATCACTTATGTTCTGATCTCCTTTGTCGCTATTTCCCTGATCGTATCCTCCATTATGATCGGTGTAATTACACTGATCTCCGTACAGGAGAGAACGAAGGAAATCGGTATTCTCCGTGCGATCGGTGCATCCAAGCGTGATGTATCCAGTATGTTCAATGCCGAAACACTGATTATCGGCTTCACCTCCGGTCTGCTGGGCGTTATTGTAACATACCTGCTGTGCATCCCGATCAATGCGGTGATCCACGCTCTCACGGGTATTCTGGCACTCAACGCCGTACTTCCCATCGGTGCAGCGGTCATCCTGGTCATCATCAGCATGGTGCTGACGCTGATCGCAGGTATCATCCCGTCCAGAAGTGCTGCGAAAAAGGATCCCGTTGTGGCACTCAGAACTGAATAAGCTCACAGTATGCTCCGTTATATGCGGAGCATATTCTTTTTGAGATTCCCTGCACAAATTCCAGGCTCCCGATTGTGTACCCTATAGAAGGAGGTGATGCGGAAATGAACAGTGAACAGAATTCCGCCCTGTATGCATTCCGAAAATACGGAGATCTTGTGCTGAAAACGGCATATTGCTTCGTCGGGAACTACAGTGAAGCGGAGGACATCACGCAGGAGGTATTCCTGACACTGCATGAGAAACCGCAGCAATTCCATGATGAAGAACACATGAAGGCATGGCTGCTCCGTTCGGCGATCAACAGGGGCAAGAATTACCGCAAAAGCTGGAAGCAAAAAGGGCGGCTTGCCCTTGAGGATGTTCCGGAGCTTTCGGAGGATGATACTTTCAAACGGGACAGAATGCTGAAACAGGCAGTCTTTTCACTGCCTGAAAAATACGCTGCCGTTCTTTTTCTGCATTATTACGAGGGTTACACCATTAAGGAGATTGCCCACATCATCGGCAAAAAGGAGAATACGATCGGCTCGCTCCTGCGGCGTGGCAGAGAAAAATTAAAACTGGAATTGGAGGAATCGCTATGACACAGAGAGAATTTCGCAGTGTATTTGACAATATCTCATGCAGCAAAGAATTCACTGAACGCATGGAACAAATGCTGGCATCGAACAAACTGCCATCGGAGCACTTCGCCGAAAGTGTAAGCGGCGTGGAGATCACACGCCGAAGCCCCGTTTTCCGCATGAGTACCGGTATTGCCGCTTGTCTTGCCTTTCTCCTTATCGGATGTGCCGCCGGAATGGCACTCCATGGCAGGATTCCGTCCGTGCCTTTCCACCCCTCGACATCAGAAAATACAACGGAGGAGAATTCAGAAACGCCTGCAACAATTGACACGGACATTTATTTTGATACATCCGACCTTCATTACGTCGGGCTTTACGAGCAGCCCATTTCCATCGGCTGTCATTTTAAAGATACCGATGATCCGAATCCATCCTTTCTCTACAGGGAATATGCTTCGGAAAACGGCGAAACGTTCCGCTATGACGAGCTTGGCAGACTTGTGCACTATAGGAATACCGAGAGCATTTTAGAGTCCAATGCAGGTTGTCTGAGCCCGGCAAATGAAAAGCTCGCCGCAGAGATTTTTGAAAGCTGCGTCAAGGGCAGCGGTGAATATACGATAGAGACAAGTCACGGCGGTGCTTATTACATCGAACGTCCGACGGACGGAAGGAATCCCGACTGTGCACTCATCAAATTTGTCGGGAACGAAGTGCGTTACTTCAAAATCAGCTACAACACGGTGAAGGCAGAGGTGGACGAAGCATATTTTGAAGAAAAGGTGCAGCAGTATATCAAAGAGATCGGTACAAAGTATAAGATCGCAGACTGCAAGTATGATGTACGATATGAGCAGATCGGCGACAAGCTCTACGCCATCTTCACCTGCGAATTTCTCGAAATAGACGGTGCGATGTTTGCTGAGACGGTAGGATTCTCAAAATCCATTACTCACACAGAGGATACAAAGAATTCCGCACAGGAATCCGAACCGATTCTCTACCCCGGCAAGAAAATTCCGGTGTATGATGAATTCCCGATGCAGGATCTTTCCGGGCTTTCAGAGGAACAGCTGATCGAAGTCGGAAAGAAATATTACGACGCCGCTTTCCGTTTGCAGCATCCGAATGACGCACCGCCTTATCTGTTTTTCTATCCCAAAAAAGATGAGAATTCTGTCGATGCAAACGGTTTGCAATACTGTCCGGTTGCAATTGATTCCGTGAAAACGGTGGAGGATGTCAGGGAGGATTTCTATTCTGTTTTCACGTCGGATTGGGACAGCAGTGTTGTGGATCAGCACTTTACCGAGAAAGACGGCAAGCTGTACTACCTCTGTAAAAATCCCAATGTAAGCATCTATCCGAGTGAATATGTACTGGAACTGGATAACGTCACAGAAACCGAAATTTATTTTTCCTATCGGATCACCATTGAGGATATATCCTTGCCGGAAGAAGAACGGTTTGAAAATGTCACTCTCCCATTTACCTTGAGGCTGACAGCCGAGGGATGGAAGGTTTCGGTATTCATGTCCCCTTATGACCTGCTTTCCTTCAACCGATGACCATAAAAAAATCCATGCCGTTTTGGCATGGATTTTTTTCGATTAAGCTGCATCCACAAGATTGCTGATCCAAACCCCTTTTCGTATCAGCACATAACCCACAGTGACTTTGATCAGATCCGCCGCCTGTACAATGACATAAATGCCGAGGATCGGCAGATCTGTGAAATTACACAGCAGGAATGTCAGCGGCACGGGAAGCACCCACGAATACACGCTGTCAAACAGAAATGTGATGAGCGTCTTGCCGCCCGAACGCAGCGTGAAATACAGGGCATTGAGAAAGCCCTGCACCGGAAAGAACAGTGCAGTGATGATAATGAACATCTGCCCGTAATGGCGAATCTCCTGCGTGGTATCGTAAAGCAGCGGAAACACACCCGAAACGGATGCCAGCGTTACCGTCAGAATCAGCGTCACACCGCCCGTAAACCACATCAGGCTGAATGCCTCCTTCTTTGCGTCCTCATATTCGGATGCACCGAGCTTTTGTCCGACCAGAATTCCCACCGCAGAGCCAAGTGCCACGAATACCACGTTCAGCAGATTACAGATGGCATTGGAAATGTTCATGCCTGCGACGATCTCCAGTCCACGGACGGAATAGCACTGCGTCAATGCCGCAAGACCTCCCGCCCAGAGGAATTCATTGAAGAAGATCGGCAGCCCCTTTTTCAGGATTTTCACGGCAAGATCCGCAGGTACCAGAAATGTGCGGTAAATGCCCTGCAAAAATTCATGTTTTTTCCTTCTCACAAACGCCCAGATAATGACAACGCACATCTCCACCACTCTTGCAAGCACGGTGGCGATCGCCGCACCCCCAACACCAAGCTGCGGCATACCGCATTTCCCGTAGATCAGCAGATAGTTGAACACTATGTCCACTGCAACCGATGCAATTCCGGCGACCATGGGCTTGATGCTGTCGCCCGTTTCACGCAGACTGCTGGCATAGATCTGCGTGATCGCAAAAGGCAGCAGCCCGAACAGCATGATGGACAAATACTCCTTTGCAAGCTTCATTGTCAGCACGGGATCAACCTGTTCGCTCTCCCCCTGCAGGTACAGACCGATCAGGAATTCATCCAGCAGCAGAAAAATGCCGATTCCCGCGAGCAGGCAGAAGCCGCAGATCCATTGTTTCATGCGGAAGGCATTGCGAAATCCCTCCGTATTTCCTTGACCGAAGAATTGTGCCCCATAGATGCCGGGGCCGGATAATCCGCCGAAAATGGCGAGGTTAAAGACAAAAATCAGCTGTCCCACGATCGAAACCGCCGTCATTGCCTCTGTGCCAAGACTGCCTACCATAACGTTGTCGATCAGTCCCACCATATTGGTGATACCATTCTGAATCATCATCGGCACGGCAAGAAGCAGGGCACGTTTGTATACATCTTTGCGTTTCATGAATAAGCTCCAGTTTCGCAGTGATCGCCCCGCTGAGCCGCAGGGC
>JAZOBK010000084.1:0-5001 GCA_045595985.1 Oscillospiraceae bacterium | reverse complement strand
AGTATGCCAAGCAGCAGGATGTCCAGTGTGTAGGTCATCTGCCGATAGTATTTTGTAACTGCAATGTAGGCAATATCCAGACCGAGCACGGCTGCGGTCAGCAGCAGCAGATCGGCGGGCGATTCGCAGTTTCCACGCACGATTACAATACCCAGCATGGAAATATGCGTCAGCAGCATCAGTATGATCGTCCCCAGATAGGAAATTCCGTTTTTAAACATGACGCCCACCCCGCTTTCTCTCCTCGGGAGGACGGCGGCCGAATTCCAGTGTGGTGCTACCAAGCCGGATCTTGTCCCCCGGTCTTAGCCGGCAGTGCTGCACACGACGGTTATTCACGAACGTTCCGCTTTGTGCATCAAGATCCGTAATGCTCCAGACGCCGTTCGTAACCGTCATCACTGCATGATACCGTGATATGGACGGATCGGCAAACCGTATGTCGGCGGAAATGTGACGGCCAAGTAAAATTTCATCCGCTTCCAGCGGATAGTAATGCTCTTTGAAACACAGTTCCATTTCTGCACTGACATGACGCCAGCGTTTTTTGCACAGCTTGCTCTCACGGCTCGCCGCCATGATTACGGACAGTGCAAATATATCTAAAATGACTACGGCAATTGCACACAGTACCAGATCGGGCACTTCCAGCGATGCCAGCATTTCCAAAAATTCAGACATTTCCTTTCCTCCGTTTCTGTTGATCTCTTATCATATACATTATAATACATTTTTTCAAAAATCGCAACCTTCTTTCCGGAAATCGGCATTTTTATACTTTTCTTTCATAATTTTCAATAAAATTTATAAAAACACTTGCAATTTTTTCGTGAATATGTTATAATAGAACTATCATAAAACGGAAGTACAAACACTTCCGTGTAAAGGAGGAAACCATATTGAAAATTACAATGAACGCAAAGAAGATCCAAATTTCTGAATCCTTTACCGACTATGCAGAGAAGCGGTTGAGTGCAAAGCTGGATAAGTTTTTCGGCGATGAAGCGGAAGCAAAGGTAAAGCTGGCTGAACTGAAGGGCAACATCGTACTTGAGCTGACAGTCCGCTACAACCAGATGATCTATCGCTCCGAGCAGTCCGCACAGGACAAGCGTGATGCACTGGATGCTGCGATCGACAAGATCATCCGTCAGATCCGCAAGAACAAGACACGTTTGGAAAAGCGTCTGAAAGATACCGCTTTCAAAGAAGAATTTCAGGATACAGTGGAGGAACAGCCCGATTTTGCGGTTATCCGCCGCAAGAAGTTCGAGCTTCGCCCTATGACCGTGGAAGAAGCCATCCTGCAGATGAATATGCTGGGACATTCGTTCTTTATGTTCAAGGATGCTTCCACCGGCAATGTAAGCGTTGTGTATCAGCGTGAAGATGAGGGCTATGCAGTGCTTGAACCCGACGAGGAATAATATTCCATGAGTTTTACTTCCCTGCCGCACGGCAGGGAAGTTTTGTGTGCAAAAACGAAAAACATGACAGCATTTTCTTGGATAAAACAGGGAAGATTTTTAGTATTCTCCCCGAAAATTCTTGATTTTTGGTGCATATGAAAAAAATGAAAAAAATGCTTGACATCAAACCCTTTTGTGATATAATAGTAAAGGTTCGTGGATGTGCCTGTAGCTCAGCTGGATAGAGTGACTGGCTACGAACCAGTAGGTCGGGGGTTCGAGTCCCTCCAGGCACGCCAGAATTCCCACTCAATGCATATTGAGTGGGTTTTCTTTTTATCCAATGACAGAAAGCGGGGAATCGGATATGGAGTTAAAAACCAATGTCATGCGAATTTTAGAACAGAAGAAAGTCCCCTACCGGAGCCACTGCTACGCACAGACGGATGCAGTCAGCGGCGTGGAGGTCGCAGAGGTTCTGGGACAGAACCCCGATCAGGTGTTCAAAACGCTGGTCACCTTCGGTGCATCGGGCGGAAATTTTGTATTTGTCATTCCCGTTGCCAAGGAACTGGATTTAAAAAAAGCCGCAAAAGCGGTTGGAGAAAAGAGTGTGAAAATGCTCAGATCTAAGGATCTGCTGCCCCTGACGGGGTATATCCACGGCGGCTGCTCGCCCATCGGGATGAAAAAAACATTCCGCACGGTCATTGATAAAAGTGCGGCAAATCACCAAACCATCATTTTCAGTGCCGGAAAAATCGGCTATCAGGTGGAACTGTGCCTTGCCGATCTTGAAAAGATACTGCGGTTTTCACTTGCGGAGCTTACAATGGAAAATACAGAATCATAAACAACGCCCTGCCGGATGGCAGGGCGTTGTTTATACCAGTGGAAGGAATCCATTCAATAAGGCAACGATAATTACAATCACGCTCCCCAGAGTCCACGCACTGAAATAAAACGTCAGAATATAAAACAAAAAACGCAGTTTGCTTTTCTTCTTTAAACAAATCCGAGCGTTCATAACAGAACCAATCATTCCCGGTATGCAAAAAAGAAGAAAGCCAAACATTCCCCAGACGGTATTCTGTGTACTATAATTCATGCTTGCAGAAAACAGGACAAAGATAACAAAAATGGCAATGCTCAAAAAATAGGGTAATATCCTAATGATAGCTTTTTTCATTTTGCCTCCTCCATACGCCTCTCTCCACAATCCTTCTACGTCTGACGCAATACCACACGCAGAGCAGCACGAATGCCGCAGCGATACCGCACGCCGCACCGAAGCAGTCAATGAGAATATCCGTCAGTTCCCCCGACCTGCCCGGCACAAAGAGCTGATGCAGCTCGTCAAGCTCCGCATACAATGCACAGATCCCCATGGACGTGGAAATGTTATGCGGCTTCCGGTGCAGCCAGAGGTAACAGAGTGCACCCAACATGGCATACAGCGTTATATGGGCAAGTTTTCTGATAACCCGACTCATTCCCAGCACAATGACCTGCTGCACCTGCGATGGATAGGAGGAATAATCCCGATAAAGCAGTTTTGCGGCAATCTCACAGAAGCCCGAGCTGACTTCTGCTGACTCTGCTGCTTTCTGCGAAGAAAACAGGAAAATAACGACCATCAATGCAAGTATCAGAATGGGAAAGACTCTTTTCATAAATAACAGTACCTCTTTTGCAGATTGCAGACCGGATTTGTGCGTATGTATTTAACCGAAAAGATGCATTGTCAGGCTTTGTGCGGTGTTGCCTTAATTTTCAGGTTCCGCATCATAGAAAACACGGTATTTGCGGACATTATGGCAGCGTGTGCTGTTGACAATGCCGATGGCGGTGTACATACAGACAACCGCCGTACCGCCTGCACTCATGAACGGCAGCGGAACACCGATTACGGGCATCACCTTGAGTACCATACCGATATTCATAACACAATGGGCAAAGAGCATACCGAATGTGCCGATGCAGATGAAACGTCCCTGTGCATTTTTTGAATTCATCATATTCGTCAGCACCCGCAGGCAGATGAATGTCAGCAGAACCAGTACCAGCAGAGAACCGATTAGTCCCCACGCCTGCCCGATGAATGAGAATATGAAATCGTTGTGCATTTCCGGTACGGTAACATAGTACTCGGCATCCAAAAGACCGGCTCCAAAGATCTTGCCGTTTGCAAGTGCGGAAAGCCCCAGATCCTGCTGGTATTCCAGTCCCTTCGGATCCGTTCCGGGATGGATCAGCACCAGAATTCTTGCTTTATGCATATCACTGAGCAGGAAATTCCACGCAAGGAAACACGCCGTCGGAATGGCAATTGCCGCTGCGATTATGTAACGCATTGCGATTTTGGCACTCAAAATGACCGCCATAAAAATAACCGCGAAAACGATCGCCGTACCATAGTCACCCTGCAGGCCGACAAGTCCAATAGGAATTGCGGCATGAAGGCAGAGCAGCAGCATATGCGGCAGCTTATTCATGTTCTCCTCATCCTTTGCAAGATGGTAGGAAAAGGAGAGAATGAACGCCAGCTTGAGCAGCTCCGAAGGCTGCAGCTGGAATCCGAAAATGCTCAGCCACGCCTGGTCGTCCGCACCGGCTCGTTTATAGCCAAGACTTGTGAACGTCAGCAGCACAAGCCCCAGTGCGACGGGTGCATAGATCCACCAAAGCTTGATGATGCGGTTGTAATCAATGATACTCAGCACTCCGACAACGATCAATCCCAATATGCTTGCCACAAGCTGTGTACGATAGGTTCCCATATCCACCTTGTCAATCAGCTCGTTTGCCGCAATTGCATACAGCATGATACAGCTGATGCCGGAACAGAGCATGATGGCAAGCAGGAGCATTTTGTCAGTTGCCAGAAAGCATTTTTTCAGGCTTGAGAAAATTTGCTTCATAACATTCCTTTCTATTATTATTGCAGATATTTGCTGTCAAATCCACGAAACTGCACCGCAACGGCAATATCTTCACGGCGAATCACATCGCTTCCATGCAGATCCGCCGAGGACAGTGCCACCTTCTGAAGACGGCTGTGTGCTCTTGCACTCAATCCGTAGCGTTCAAAAACCGCCTTGAGCAGAGCTTCCGCCTGTGCATCCATGCGGCAGTATTCACGCAGCAGATGGTCGGGCATCATGGCATTGCAGTAGATCTCCGTACCACGGAAACGCTCCTTCTGTCGGGATCTTGCGGTTTCCACACGTTCCCGAATCGCTGCGGAGCTTTCTGTTTTTTCGGTGGATGACAGATCCGCATAGGCTACCGGATCGACGTCCACGTGCATATCAAAGCGATCAAGAAGCGGCCCCGAAATTTTGGAAAGATACCGCTTCACGGCACTCGGCGAACAGGTGCATTTTTTCTGTGACGAGCCATAATAACCGCAGGGACAGGGATTCATTGCAGCTACCAGCATGATATTACAGGGATAGACCGCCGTGCCTGCCGCACGGGAAATGGTCACCTCTCGGCTTTCCAGCGGCTGCCGCAGGATCTCCAGCGTGGTGCGGTCAAATTCCGCAAGCTCATCAAGGAACAGCACGCCGTTATGTGCAAGTGAAATTTC
>JAZOBK010000083.1:0-4260 GCA_045595985.1 Oscillospiraceae bacterium | reverse complement strand
TCTTCCTCGTCCAGTTCCTCCTGCCGGATATGCTTCTCCTGCTCCGTCAACGCCTGCATCAAGGCGCGTTCCAGATAACGCTCATCCATGCCGTTCGCACGATAACCGTTCAGAATCGTCCGGTAATATTGCTGGCTCGGCGGAGCGATTATTCCTCGGTTCATGACATATGCCATGCACTCACGCATTTTTCCATTGACCTCCATTTCGAAAATCTCCTTGCGGTAAAAGTTTGGGAAACCCTCGTACCGATCTAAATTGATCTCATCCCTCTCGCCGTTCTCCCAGATCAGCACGGGAACCTCTGCACCTTTTTTCGGCACGATGGTTGCAACCCCTCGGAATTCCAACTCATACCCCTGCAGCATTTTGCTCTCCAGAACCTTCGCCGTCGGGCAACGCCGTGCCATCTGTTCAAGGTTGATGTTGCTGCCATAGGCAAGGTAAATTCGTCTGTATTTCATTGCTATTCCTCCTCACATTGTCATGCTCATTTCTTCAGTTTCGTCAAACTCCTCGCAATCGTTCACAACGCCCTGCAAGTTTTCATGGGGCGTTCCCCTCACTTCCTCCAGAATGCGGCATGTAGTGGCGCCAGCAGGCTCACAAGGGGCTTGCTGTTCTCTCTGCTGACCTCTGGCGGCAATCCGTTCCTGTTTTAATCGTTCTCTCTGTGCAATCGCATCCTCCGGATGCAGCCATGCGATATTGCCCTCCAAGTGGGACAGGAGGTGCTTTCTACAATTTTTAAATTCGTCCCCAATCAAACCGAGCCGCAGAAGCCACGTACGGAACGTGTACTTCTGGTTCGGGGAATGCGTCGTTTTCCATTGTGCGGATTTCTGCGACAACGCCTGATTGCTGATTACTAGACAAAAGACAAGATAACTGCGGATCACACCTGCGTGGAGCGTGGAATTGAAGGCTCTGAACTCAACTGTTCCCTTTGAAAAGACGCTGTGGAGGTTCAAAAGATGATACCGACTGTCGTGGTAATGATAGTTTGAACCATCCCGTCCGTTGTACCAGATGTCCTTGATTTCGTCCATCGTGCGTGGTTTCGCTGCGTTCAGTTTCTGCAAAAAGCTCCTGTCCACCTTCTTGCAGTAGTGAGCACGGCTCATGCCGACCTGCAAGGCATCGTAGATCATGTCCTCCTTGCTCGCCACGATATTGACCAGATTCCGCAGTTTCTGGGCATTGTACGGCTCGGCGTTGATATGAATGTGGATTCCGGTTGAACTATTACACACGCCGCCAGCCGTCCGCAGATCACGCACAAGCTGCTGAATCACCGGAATATCGCCATAAGTGCAGATCGGGCTGACAAACTCCACGCTGTAGCTGCGGCTTGCCGCTGCACCATTTTTGTGAGTGCAAGCGATACTGGAATCCGACATCAGCGTCCATTTCCTGCCCGTGCCGTCGGTCACAACATATTTGTCATAACAACCGCCCTCATGCCACGGATGGGTTTCAAAAAATTTACCAACAACCCTTGCTGCCATCGCCCTCGTAAGCCCAGTCATCTCAATCTCAATACCAAATTTCTGGTTTTTGATGTCCTCAATATTATTTGCCATGCCACCACCTTCATTGAAAAAGCGGCTCAAATGAGCCGCTTTTGGTCTACTTTTCGATTTGTACTCTGACTTCCTGACCTCCCTTGAAGAAAATGAAAATTTCTGTTTTGCTAATAACCTTCACACATTCCAGTACCTTCCGCATCAGAATATCATCAAATTCTGTCAGTACAAATTGCGTTTGTTCTATTTCCTGCAATGCTGTTTCCGTCTGTTTCTGAACCTTTGCATCCGCTTGATTCTGGGATTTTAACACCGTCAGTCGTTCATTCAGTCCCTGTTCCTCTGCATATAATTTTGCAAATTCCAAATCCAGTGCGTCCTCGTTCGCACCTCCGCTGGCGATTAACGAAATGTAAGAATTACGGGCGTTGTCGATCTCTGTAAGCCGTTTTTCAATTGTCTGCATTTCTTCCTGATCACTTGCCAGAAGTGTCGATTCTACAGTGTTTTTCAGCAAATTTCGCAGTTCCTCATTGCAGTCAAAATACGTATTCACCGCACGCACAATCGCCCTGTGCAGGGGTTCTTCGTGGATAGTTGGCGAGTTATGGCAGTACCGACTGCCGTGGTCTAGGCGGCTGATACACCGCCATACAATCCGCTTTCTGCCGTGTACATTCCATGTGCATCGGCGGTAGGGCGTGCCGCATTCGCCGCAAATCATTAGCTCGGAAAGGGCGAATTTGCTTGAATATTTGCCTTGCTCGGTCGTTGTTCTGTCCGAAATCTTCCGCTTGGATTTTCGCCGTGCAAGCTCCTGCTGTGCAAGGTTAAATGTATCTCGGTCGATGATTGCTTTGTGGCAATCCGTCACTAAAAACATCGCTCTTTCGCCGTTATTCTTGACCTGCTTGTGCGTGATGCAGTCGGCGGTATAGGTCTTTTGCAATAAGCAGTCACCGGAGTACTTTTCATTTTCAAGAATCCGTTTCACCGCTTCACGATGCCATTTCGCAACCTTATCAGTTATATAATGCCGATTTTCCAGCACATCTGCAATTGTTTGCAGTGAATGTCCGTCCAGAAAAAGCGTGAAGATCAGCCGCACGATCTCCGCCTCCTCCGGTACAATTTCAGGCTTTCCATCCGCACCCTTCCGATAGCCGAGCCAGTACTTATACTGATACCGCACCCTGCCCTCTCGGAACGCTTTCTCCACGCCCCAACTCACATTTTGGGAAATGGATTCAGATTCCGCCTGTGCGAAACTGCCGTACAGGGCAATCATAAATTCCGAAGTCATGGTTAAGGTGTTGATATTTTCCTTTTCGAATATGACCCCAATTCCGAGGTCTTTCAGCTTTCGCACATACTCCAGACAATCCACCGTATTTCGGGCGAAACGGCTGATTGATTTTGTAATCACAAGGTCGATTTTCTTCCGTTTGCACATACGGATCATGCGGTTAAACTCGGTACGTTTCTTGGTCTGTGTGCCACTGATTCCCTCATCCGCAAAGATTCCGGCAAGCGTCCACTCCCTGTTCTTGTTGATCAGGTCACTGTAGTAGGCAATCTGTACCTGATAGCTGTTCTGCTGTTCCTCCTGCTCGGTCGAAACACGGCAGTAGGCGGCAACTCGCAGTTGATGATATTGCCGGTTCTCTGCGGTTTGCGGGCGTGCTGGGATGACGGTCACGTTTGGAGCGGTGGTCATGTGAAGTTACTCCTCTCTGTGGTATTTTTGATGGTCACACCGTTGATCAATTCCACCTCAACGGTGCAAAAATGGCTCACAAAAATCCGTGCAACGCAGGATTTCAGTAAGCCAGTATCAAGCGTATTGAGTTGTTCTCGGCAACCAAGAATATCCCGCAGAACTGCGGTTTTCTGCGGTGTATCGCTATAGGTACAGCGGCTGTATTTCAGCTGTGCAAGCTCCAGAATTTCGTTTCTTGTGCGGTCGTAATCTGGATTTGCCGCACCCATCTTGTGGCGGATCTCGTTCTCTCTGCGAATGATTTCTGCATCAGTCGAATACTGGTTGCCGCTTGTGCCGTCAGGCACATAAGGCAACAAATCACCAGCGGCGGTTCGCCGCCCGCCGTATTCCAGCAGGCTGGGGTTGGCGATGGCGGAGTTCAGTACCGTCAGCACAGCACCCGTCAGCATCTGGTCAGTCAGCTGGAACTGAAAACGATAGCAACCAGAATTCCGACAGTCCCACAGTTCATTCTTACGGAACAGCCTGCCTCCGCACTCCTTGCAAACCGCAAGATTCCGAACAATTTTCATGTCCTCCGGCAGTACACAGAGAGAAGTTGCCTTTATGGTGCAGGGGACAGTTGAGTTTCAGTTTCTTCATGTGCATCCTCTCCTTTCTCCGGGCAACAAAAAAAGCTGACTTTCTTGGCATCTCATCATTGTGAGATACCAACAAAATCAGCTTGCAAAGTTTGTGAATGATTTTTCGTAGAATTTTTGAGCTTTGAGGGCATTTCTTCTTCTGCACTCTCCGGAAGCTCTCCCAAAGCCGCTTTTCAGGCTTTCAAAAAGGGTTCGAATCCGGTTCAACCCCCAATGTCATCTATGGTTTTACACTAAAAATTTTCGGCGTTCGGGTAGCAAAAAAGCCCGACGAATCGGGCTTTTTTGTGGTGTCATCTTTTTTGTAACACCAAGATGGTCGAGGTGACAGGATTTGAACCTGCGGCCCCTACGTCCCGAACGTAGT
>JAZOBK010000082.1:0-5650 GCA_045595985.1 Oscillospiraceae bacterium | reverse complement strand
TACAGAAACTGACAATCTGATACGATTCCCTCATTTATCATATAAAGAGGGCAACTGCCATGAAGACAGCTGCCCTCTTTTTAAGATACCTGATGCTTTACCAGCCAGTTCTGTGCGTAGGAACAGGTGGCGGTGACCTTGCCATTCCTGCTTTGAATTTCCTCCACAGTCATCTTCACAAGCTTTCCTGCAATGCCTTGTCCACGGAGAGAATCATCCACAAACGTGTGTTCGATGCAGAAAACTCCGGATTCTTTTTCGGGGAATGTGATTTCAGCAATGATCTGATTGGATGCATCTGTGCAGTAAATGCGATTATTGTCTTTCTGAAATTCCATGATATTCAGCTCCTTGTGTTTAGTATATGGCTTGGAGGATGGATTATACGGATTACAAGTGTATATTACGTCATTCAAGGTAAATCACATCATCGGAATTGTAAAACTCCCAGCTATCAGCGGGAATAAGCCCTTCGCCGTAATCGACCTGATTGTTTTTCACAGAAAAGTCACTGAACCAGCCGTCAACCACATACATACGTCGGTTGGGATCAACTTCGCCATAGGGACGATCCATATAGACTGTATTGTTTGTGAAGGTACATCCATAACCCCATCCTTCGACCTGTTCGTGCAGTTCAAATGCAGCAACGATGTTGAAATTTTCATTGCGGTAGCCGATGTTGTCATGAACGTTCACGTTGTTTCCTGCAATATCCACGAAACTGCCCGCATAGTTTTGTCCGCTCATGCCGTCACCGTAAAATGTACAATTGAAAATTTCCGTGCCTGTGGTATATTCCTTAACATCCACGTGTTCCGCAGCAACATTTTTAAAAGTGCAGCCATCAACAACATTATTGTCGCATTTGTAGTCAAAGCCGGTAGTGGATTTTGCACTGCCAATATAGATGCCTTCACCGATACCGGGGGAAACTGTGCCGGTGTCATGAATATATGTGCCCTTTACCAGACAATTTGAACTGCCATCTCGAATCGCAATTGCTTCCGCACCGGTGTTGTATACTTCACAGTTGCGGATGATGGTGTGATTGGAATTGTCAAGTACAATACCCTTCTGAGAATTCATGATCTTCAGATTTTCGATAATCCAATAATCCCCCTTAATGTGCAGTACATATCCGTGTGCATCGGTGTTTCCTGTCAGAATCGGAGGATTTTCGGGATCCTTTGCTGTCAGAATAATGGGTGCGTCTGCAGAACCCTCTGCAGATGTATCAATTTTCTGAGCACCCTGGTAGACGGAGTAATCATATGTACCGCTTGCAATGCGAATAATATCGCCGGGCTTTGCATTTCGCATCGCCGTGAATATTTCATCAATGGTTGAAACGTCCACATAGTTGTCATCACTTTCGGAAAGCAAAAGTCGTTTCATCATGCCAAGATCAAATGCATCTACTTTTCCATCCTTGGTAAGATCGCCATTATGGATGTTGGAAGGATTCTCAAGCTGTAAAAGGTATTTTTGCAGCAGAATAACGTCGGCAACAGTGCACTGACCATCTCCATTCACATCTCCCGCTGTTTCGGTCGCTGCACTGACGCTTGCAGATGCTGTAGTAAGTGCTATTGCAAGGATGAGTGAAAATATCCTCCATTTATTTTGCATAGGTATTCCTCCAATCTGCATCCCATCATACGGGACAAATTCTTATCCGGCACGATACATTTCCTCAAGCCAACAAAGCATTTCCTCGTGACCTTCTGCCGAAATCGGAAAACTCGCCTGATGTTCAATTTCCGCAAGCTCTGAATGAATGAATCCATGCCATGTGGAAACCTTCAATTCTTCATCGGGCACAATCTTAAAGTTAAAATCACCCCTGCTGCCTGTGAATGTATTTTTACTTTGAAAATAATAAATTCTCGGGATGTCAAATGCATTGGGTTTTGCCATTATTTTTCCTCCTTGATCAGATCGATCACACAGTTTAAATCAGAAACACAGGCATATAAAAGTGGAAATACATCCTCCTCGGGCTGTGATAGATCCGGAATCATGACCGCCTTGCATCCCGCAGCGTATGCAGAACGAATCCCGTTTGGGGAATCTTCCAGAGCCATGCATTCCGAAGGCAAAAGCCCGAGTGCCTTACTTGCCGATTGATAAATTTCCGGATCAGGTTTCCCACGCTTGACCATATCTCCGCAGACAAAAACATCGAAATATGAGTATACACCAACTTGCTTTAGGTAAGAATCCGTTCGTTCCCGATTGGTTGCAGTAGCAACCGCAATTTTGATACCATTGTGTTTCAGAAAATCCAGCAGTTCGTCCAGACCTTTTTTCTTCTCAATGCCATGGGTTTCCAGATGGGCAGCGGTAAGTTCCCTGCGTCTTGCACGGATCGCTTCATAATCAAAATTTTCTCCGAAAATCGCTTGCAGCTTGGGCTTGGCAAACATTGCTGCAAGACTTCGGATTCCGAGAACGTGTTCCATTTCCATCGGAAATCCTGCTTCCCGTGCCGCCTGTATCCAATATTTCGCAAGCAGTTTTTCTGTATCAAGCATCAATCCATCCATATCAAAAATTACACCACGAATCATAGGAAGCTCCTTTTTAGGATCTATTGATTTTTTTATCAGAATATTTGGAGTAAAAGAACTTCTGTTCCTTATAAAGCCCGTGATATCCGGATGTGAGATAACTTACAGCTACAACAAGCATACAGTAGGGGATACATTCTACGCCAAACAATTCAACAGCAATGAACAGAGAAGCAAGCGGACAATTGGTGACACCGCAAAACATAGCGATCATTCCCAATGCCGCACAGAGGGATGGAGAGAGTCCAATCAACGAACCCATCAGACAGCCGAAGGTTGCTCCGATAAAAAAGGTGGGGACGATCTCTCCGCCTTTGAAACCACCTCCGATGGTGATGGCGGTGAACAGCATTTTTGCAAGGAATGCATACCAGATTGTTTTTCCTGCAATGGCGTTATGTATTGATGTTTCACCAAGCCCGAAATAATCGATGCTTTGAAATATTAACCCAAGCAGCAGAACCAAAGAACCTGCAATTACAATTCGCAGATAGGGATTGACAAACCATTTCTCAAGCCATTTTTCCGTCCGATGCAGTAGCTTGCAGAATACAATGCTTAAAACCGCACACAAAACAGCAAGAAGCAGCGTCTGCAAACCCGTAATAGGGGACAGCTTCGGAATATCCGTTACGGAATAATGCGTTAAAGTCAGACCGAGTTTTTCTGCAATATAGGATGCTGAAAGTGATGCAATCGTACACGGCACAAGGGCAGCATAACGCATCATCCCAATGCAGCTGACTTCCATTGCAAAAATGACTGCAGCAATGGGGGTCCTGAAAATGGCAGAAAATGCAGCACTCATTCCTGCAAGAATCAATATCCGCTTTTCATCTTCCCGCAAGTGGAAACATCTCCCGAGGATATTACCAATACTGCCGCCAAGCTGCAGTGCAGCACCTTCACGTCCGGCACTACCGCCAAAAAAATGTGTAATTACGGTGGAAATAAAAATCAGCGGTGCCATTTTTGCAGGAATTTCATTTTCTGAACGAAGGGAAGAAAGCACCGTGTTCGTGCCTCTGTCATCATGGTTTTTCGTAACACGATAAAGCCATACGATCAGCAAGCCGCCCAAGGGAAGCCCAAGCAGAACCCACGGGTGTTTCTCGCGAAAAACAGTACCGAAGCGAATACAATATACGAATGCCGCACCGATACTGCCTATTACAATGCCTGTAATTAACGCAATGAAACACCAACGTATGAAGAATAGGAGATAATGCGGAAGTTTCCTGCACTTCTCCATAATGCTTATATGATTGAAGAAATCGTTTGAAAACAACGATAATGCACCTCTTGTTATGTAGAATTTGAAATTTTACGCAGAATATAATATAATTGTAAGATATTTCAGGATGTTTGTCAAGATGATTCTGTAATTTATCTTGGAAAGCGGATTTCAGAAATGGTACGGATTATAATTTTATTAATTTTTGTATGAATTCAGAAAAAAAGCAAAAAAAGTGTTTACATATGTCGGGAATTGTGGTATAATTAAAATAATAATAGTCATATTGACTATACAAAAGAAAGGTAGGACTTATCAATGGCATCAAAATATCAGAGAAAGAGATACAGAATCAGATATGACAGAATCATTTTTGTTGCAGCGATCTTTATTGTCTTGATTTTAATCCTGACGGCCTGTGTGAACAGTTGTTCAAATAAAGATAAAAATAAGAACAACAATTCCATTTTAGACAATATGTCTGCTACCGACAACAGTACCGGAACCAATTCCATGATCACCATTACGACAACGGAACCGAGCATCACTTATGCAGAAGCTACACTGAATTCGACTGCTATTTTTAAGGGTGATCTGATTCTTGTAAATGCCGCAAATCCCTGCAGGTTTGACAGTACAGCAATTACTAATGGCATCTCCGACGAAGTGCAGTTTGTTACTATCAAGAGTGTTCTGGATACAAGAAGCAAACCCCTCCCGTACACCGCAAAGGACTGGGAAGTTGGTATGGACAAGGATGCAGCAATGGCTCTGGATGCATTGCTTGCAGACTTTTACAAAACAAGCGGCAATAACGATATTCGTATGATCGCAGGTTACCGCAGCGATTCCGAGGATTTGGATTATCGCACAGGCAGAACCTGCAAGCTTGGTATATTCCCTGAAACCGGAAGCTCCTATTTCTATAAGAATGAAGGCGTATTTGCATGGGTTGCATCCAATGCGAAGAATTATGGTTATATCCTGCGTTATCCCGATGGCAAGGAAGGATTCTTTGATGACACTATCACATCGAACACCTCTGCAACATTCCGCTATGTAGGTGTTGCGGCGGCTACATACATTACTGACAATAACCTTTGCCTTGAGGAGTATATTGCTGCTGTTAAACCCTACACCATTGATAATATGCTTCGTATTACCAATGGCGGTACAAATTACGGTGTATACTATGTTCCTGCAAATTCCAATGGCGAAACACGTTTCTCTGTACCTTCCGATCCGAACTCCTATGAGATTTCCGGCAACAACATGGATGGCTTTATCGTAACAGTAACACTTAACGGTGCTTCTGCGATCGAACCCGAAGCTTCCTCGCAGTCCGAAACCAACGTCATTATTTTCCAGTAAACTATTAAGAGCATCTACTTTGAAAGTGGATGCTCTGTTTTATATTCCGGAGAAATCAAAATCGGGCGTATAACTGCTTTGTGCAGCCGACTTATCCTGTAAATACCCGTGAAATCCTAATGCCTGTGCAGTTTTCAGCACGCTGTTATACTCCATTTTTGTAATGCGTCGGTTTAGTTCTGGGAATTCCGAAAAATGTCCCATGGGCGTATATTGTGCCATCAGACTAAGAAGGAACTGCTCTGTTCCAAACACTTCTTTTAAATGATGGAGCAATGCAATGGATTCGTGTCTGTGCCCCGGAAGCACAAGATGACGGATTATACAGCCTTTTTGTAGGATACCGTTTTCAAATTCCGGTGCTCCCGTCTGCGAAATCATCTGTGCAATGGCTTGCTCCGCAATCTCAGGATAATCCGGTGCATTTGCATAGTGTTTGGCAGTTTCACGATGAAAGAATTTGAAATCCGGC
>JAZOBK010000081.1:0-2789 GCA_045595985.1 Oscillospiraceae bacterium | reverse complement strand
GCGGCAACCTCGAAAACGATGGATGCCTGCTGTCGGTCAGCGGCACAACCGTAAACCTCGGCACGTTCCTCGCCGTCACCGCAGGTGAGCAGCAGAGCAATGGCAGCGGCAAGCTCAGATTTGCCGTTTTTCTTCGGAATTTCAATATATGCCGTGTTGAATTGCCGATAGCCGTTGGGTTTCAGAACACCGAACAGATCACGGATAATACGTTCCTGCCAGTCCAGCAATTCAAATGGCTTGCCTGCCCATGTGCCTTTGGTGTGGGACAGACATTCGATGAAGTTGACAGCGTAGTCGGCGGCGGCTTTGTCGTAGTGGGAATCGTCTGCCATGAATTCTGTTGGTGTGTATTTTTTCAGTTTTTTCAAATGACCGCCTCCCTTCATGAGAAAAGCCTTGCCGCTTGGCAAGGCTCGTTTCGTTTAATTGTAGTTTCTAATCAAAATCGTCAGTGGCTATTTTGCATCATATGCTGTTAAACTTATCCAACCAACAGCTTATAATGAATTCTTTTTCCACGGACGTTTGCCCTTCGTCCAGCCCTTTTCAATCCAGTAATCCTTTTCGGCAGGACTTGAACCCCAGTCGTTTTTCTGCATCATCCGCATAATGCCAAACAATGCTTTTGTTTTAATACCTACGTATATTTTTTTGTTGTCGGAGAGCTTTTCTGCAATTCTATCAGTATCCTTTTCAATCTTCGCTTTGTTCTTATCCGATACCTTGTCCCAACCTGAAGCCTGTACGCTTATGCCATATTTTGTAATCTGCGGCACTCCCCAGTATTCAAGTGCTGTTGCAATATCTTTGATAGCGGAGCTTGTTCCCATACCCGCCGCTGTTGATACGATAACAGCTCTCTTTTCAAACATACACTCTCTTGGTCGGTGTACCATCCAGTATGTAAAGGTAAGGTCGATAAATGCTTTCATAGGTGCAGAAGCCCTCATACAGTAGGTAGGTGTTGTGAAAATAAGCAGGTCAGCTCTCTCCACAGCTTCCATAATTCTATGCTTTTCAGAATAGAACGGGCATTTGCTGTCATCATCAATACAGTTATAACAGCCTGTGCAGAAATGGTTCAAATCCTTCGGAAGAAAGAACTCAATAATTTCCTTCTCGCACTTTATCTTATCGGCAATCATACGCCCAATATGATATGAACTGCCCTTGTGATTTTGTCCGTGAATTAAAACGATTTTCATTTGTTTTCCTCCTTGCCGTAAATTCTGCTGAATTGTCTGATGTGCTGTTCCAGCAATGTCGTAAGCTCCGTTTCTCGCTGCGGATCTCTGTCGCACATTGTTAGGAGCATAAATATCGGTGCGTAGAACTGCAATGCCATTACATTCGGATTTTTCTGTTTCAACACTCCATTTGCAGAGAGCATAGCAAACATTGCAGACTGATATGAAAGAGGATCGTCAGCATATTGCTTTGTAAAAAGCCTTGACAATTCAGCGTTATGAAACTGCTCAATCGTCAGCATTTTTCTGAATTTCTGTGCGTACTCATCGTGAAGAAAGTACATAAACAGTCCCATACCAATTTTCACAAGATCGTTCTCGGAAACGGAAGAAAACACCTCGGCGTCAACTGCGGCGTTGTTGCCGTTCATATTGAGCATAGCAGCCTGTTTGTCATAATTGCTTTTCATTTCGTCAAGGATTGCATTGAAAATATCCTGTTTACTTTTGTAGTGCTTATAAAGCGAAGGGGCTTTAATTCCGACCGTATCGGCTATTTCCGCTACAAATACATTAGCATAGCCTTTTTCTGAAAACAAGGTCAGTGCAGCGTCAAGTATCCGTTTCTTTGTACTCATAATATCCTCCTTAGGCTAATTGGAATTAGCTGTATTTATATTATAAGCTAATTTCAATTAGCTGTCAAGAGGCTTTAAGAAAAAAGTATACGTTTTATGATACCAGCCCTTTCGGAGCTGTGCCGTTGTAGTTTTAGTTTTATCGCCCAGTGTGCCGCCGTTTTCCGAAAGGCATCATTTCACGGAGAATGCGAAAACGGCGGACAGGGGGCAACGTGCGGCTTTGGTGGGCTTACGCTTCGGGGTAATGGCTATGGATAATGCTGATGATTTTCTCCTGTTCTTCGGCGGAAACCCCGATGAATTCCAGAGCTTCACGAGTGCCGCAGTCGGGACAGATGAGCGTCGCATTGTCCTCACGGGAAAGGGCAGGCACACTCTTGTATTCCATGCCGCACTTGGGACATATTGCCGTTTTCAGTTCTTTCATACAATTTCACCCCTTTCGCTGATATCCATTGCAAGCCGCAGGTACTTCAAATCGAAACCGAAGTGACGGTATCCGGCAACACAGGTTCTCACATACACCGCACTCGGAATGCCCAGCTCACGCTCTTCATGCATGATGTACACAAAGGCATCCAGTTTTTTCTTGCATCCGGTGATGTGACTTTTGACCGTGAGCTGCATATCGGTTTTGTAATAGAAGTTGGGGCAGCCCTCGTAGGCATCGAGTCGAAGCTCGTCACGCTCCGAAACTTCCCAGACTGCGACCGGAACACTGCCGCCCTTCTTCTTTTCGATGGTGAGGTAGGAGCCTGTCTTGCTGCCCTTGAACAGCAGCTGATAGTCGGGAATCACGCTTGTGCCGATGATTCTTGCGTCGGAGCAGCAATAACGCATCTGCTCGACATTGAGGTTTGAGCCGTAGGCAATGTAATATTTTTTCATTGAAAATTCCATCCTTTCCGAAGGACATACCCTTCTACCACCCAGAGCCGCCCGAAGGCGGCGAGTGGCA
>JAZOBK010000080.1:0-6489 GCA_045595985.1 Oscillospiraceae bacterium | reverse complement strand
CACATGAATACAGAAGAAGTGAGATAGATGCGAACCTTAAGGCAGCCTTTATTGATGCTCTCCAGACTGCTCTTGGCAAGATTTCCAAGATGGGTATCCGATACAGCGAAATCACTGACCATAAAGACGAAATCACTGATGCAATGAATGAGGTTCTGGCCGCAAAGTGGGGAGAAGCCAAGGGTATTAAGATCACTAATGTGTATATGAACCCATTCTCCTTTGATGAAAAAATCGAGCAGAGGATCAATAACGCACAGATGCGTGCAATTGATCGTGATCCCGGCATGGCTGCTACCAGAATGCTTGATGCACAGGCTGAAGCGATGAAGCTTGCATCAGGAAATACAGCTACAGGTCCGATGATGGGCTTCATGAACATGAACATGGCACAGCAGGCAGGCGGCGGTATGAATGCACAGGCACTCTACCAGATGGCAGCACAGCAGCAGGCAATGCAACAACAAGCAATGCATCAGCAGGCGGCAAACACATGGAAGTGTTCCTGTGGTGCGTCAAATACCGGCAAATTCTGCAGCGAATGTGCATCTCCCAAGCCTTCTCCAGCAGGTGAGTGGAAATGCTCCTGTGGTGCGTCCAACACAGGCAAATTCTGCATGGAATGTGGCTCTCCCAAGCCCAGTGCCGATGGCTGGAACTGCAAGTGCGGTGCTGTGAATAAGGGCAAGTTCTGCATGGAATGCGGTTCTCCCAAGCCCGCAGGTGCACCGCTCTATCGCTGTGACAAGTGTGGATGGGAACCGGCAGATCCGGCAAATCCGCCGAAATTCTGTCCGGAATGTGCTGATCCGTTCAATGATAGTGATATTAAGTAAGTAATCATAATAAGCGGCGGCGAATTCGGAGTATTCCATTTTGCTGCCGCTTGATTCGAGAAATAAAGTGAGGTACCATCATGGCAGGCTTAATGAATTTTGAATGCCCCTGCTGCGGAGGAAAAATCCAGTTTGACACAAGTTCGCAGCAGATGAAATGTCCTTATTGCGACACCGAATATGAAACAGAAACCCTCAAATCCTTTGATGAGGAAGTGAGTCAGGAAACACCCGATGAAATGAACTGGGACACACAGGCAGGCAGTGAATGGCAGGACGGCGAACAGTCCGGTATGAAGTCCTATTTTTGTGAATCCTGCGGCGGGCAGATCGTTACTGATGCTACAACTGCAGCGTCTTCATGTCCCTACTGCGATAACCCCGTTATCATGAAAGGTCAGCTTTCCGGTGAACTGCGTCCGGATTGTGTCATTCCGTTCAAGCTGGATAAGAACGCCGCCATTGCTGCATTGAACAATCACCTCAAAGGCAAGCCTCTGCTTCCGAAAGTATTCAAGGATCAGAATCATATTGATGAAATCAAGGGTGTATATGTTCCTGTCTGGCTGTTTGATGCCGATGTCAATGCTCGAATCCGCTATAAGGGTGAAAAGTATCGCCATTGGGAAGACAGAAATTACGAATACACCGAAACCCGTTATTATGCTTTGTTCCGAAGCGGTCGTATTGGTTTCCACCATGTACCCGTTGATGGTTCAACAAAAATGGATGATACACTGATGGAATCGGTAGAACCATTTGATTTCAAGAGTGCTGTCAGCTTCCAGTCCGCATATCTCTCAGGGTATCTTGCGGATAAGTATGATGTCGATGCTGATGCAAGCATTGCCCGTGCCAATGAAAGAATCAAGCATAGTACGGAGGATGCCTTCATGCATACAACAAGCGAGTATCACAATGTACATACAGTTAACAGCAGCATTCATCTTGCAAATGGCGAAGCCAAATATGCCCTTTACCCTGTTTGGCTTCTGAATACAACATGGAATGATCAGAAGTTCACATTTGCAATGAATGGACAGACAGGAAAGTTTGTCGGTAATCTTCCGGCAGACAAATCCGCAGCATTCCGCTGGTTCGCAGGAATTGCTGCAATTGCAGCCGCAATCACCTTTGCAGGTACCTACCTGTTCTGGCTGCTGTAAGGAGGTGCGGATATGAAACTCAAAAACTTGATCATAACCGGTTTTGCTGCTTTGTTTGCACTGGTACCCTTCACTGTGTCTGCACATGAAGCCGCATTGGTGGATAATGCAGGTCTTGTCAGCTCATCCGACTTTACAAAGGTTGATGAGGCTTTGTGGGAACCAATTACCGAACATGATGTTGACGTCTGGGTACATACCACGAAATCATTGGATAATTTACCTATTTTCAATTATACCGATCAGTGGTATGAAACATATTCCAGCAGGGATGATGGTATAGTGCTTGTCGTTTGCTCAACAACACGTGAATACTACATCATGACATCCGGCAGCTGCATTTATTCCTTTACAGACGCCGGTCTGGATTATATTGAAGCACAGATCGTTCCCAAAATGGGAAAGGGCGATTATGCCGGAGCATTCATGACATTTGCAGAGCTTTGTGACGATTTCATGGTGCAGTCAGCAAAGGGCACACCGTATGATGGCGGTAATATGCCAAAAGAACCGTATAATGTTGGTCTTTCCTTGCTGATCGCACTGGGTGTCGGTATTGCGGCAGGCGGAATCGGACTTTTATTCCTGTTCTCCAATCTCAAATCAGTACAGCAGCAGCGTGGTGCAGCGGATTACAAGAAGTCCAACAGCTTCCATCTGGATATGCACCGTGATCTCTATCTGTACCGAAAGGTGGAACGCAGAGAAAAGCCGAAAGACGATGATAAGAATGGCGGCAGCACCACCCGAACAGGTGCTTCCGGTCAGACTCGCGGCGGCAGCGGCGGTACATTCTGATTACATGATTTTTAATGTCAAAGTCCCCATATGGGGATTTTGACATTTTT
Source organism: Oscillospiraceae bacterium (assembly GCA_045595985.1). Classification (GTDB taxonomy): domain Bacteria; phylum Bacillota; class Clostridia; order Oscillospirales; family Ruminococcaceae; genus UBA3855. The sequence goes on along the minus strand of JAZOBK010000080.1, from coordinate 3,639 downwards.
TTATTTTTTTTCATAAACCTATTGACAAAGACAGGCATCCGTGCTATACTGTATATAACGTATATACACAGTAATAACAGAGGTGCACTATGGATATTATTTTGAGCAACTCATCGGATGAACCGATCTACGCACAGATCGCAACGCAGATCAAGGCACTCATCATGAATGGTACGCTGAAGTCAGGGGACGCTCTGCCTTCGATGCGTATGCTTGCCACACAGCTGCGGATCAGTGTGATCACAACAAAGCGAGCCTACGAAGAACTGGAACGGGATGACTTTATTGAAACCGTCGCAGGCAAGGGCTGCTTTGTTAAGACACAGAACACAGAGTTTCTGCGTGAGGAACAAATGCGGCAGATCGAAACACTTCTTGAAAAGGTTTGCGAACAGGCAAAGGTATGTGATCTTTCGCTCGAAGATTTACGGGATATGCTTGATTTAATGTATGGAGGTTAAGATTATGGGAAACTATGAAAATGCAATTGAGATCAATGGGCTGACCAAGAAATATGACGGCTTCACGCTGGAAAATATCAGCTTTAATGTCCCGAAGGGGAGCATTATGGGTTTCATTGGGCAGAACGGTGCAGGCAAAACCACCACCATCCGTGCTCTGCTGGGCATTATCAAGTATGATTCCGGTACGATCAATATGCTTGGCCTTAACAATAAGGAACACGAATATGAGATCAAGGAACAGATTGCAGCTGTATTCGATGAACTGCCGTTTCAGGAGGTGTTCACCGCAAAGCAGCTGAGCATCATGATGGGCGGCATCTATCGTGATTGGGACAAGGTCACATTCGAGAAGTACCTTGACCGTTTTCAGCTTCCTGCAAAGAAGAAATGCGGTAAATTTTCCAAGGGCATGAAGATGAAGCTGCAAATTGCTGCAGCACTGTCCCACAATGCAAAGCTTCTCATCATGGATGAAGCGACCACCGGACTGGATCCCGTTGTGCGTAATGAAATTCTGGATATTTTCCGAGAGTACTTACAGGATGAGGAACGCAGCATCCTCATGTCCTCCCATATCACATCGGATCTTGAAAAAATCGCCGACAGTGTGACCTTCATTGACAAGGGTAAACTCCTGATCACCGGCTATAAGGATGATATTTTGGATAGCCATGCCGTCATTCGCTGCTCCAAAGCAGATTATGCAGGCATTGACAAGGCAGATTTCATCAGTGCAAGACTCTCCGATTTCGGTGCGGAAGTGATGGTTTCCGACAGAGCTGCCGCCAAGAAGAAATACAGCGGTGCGATGATCGAAAAGACCACCCTTGAAGAAATTATGTTGTTCTATGTCAATGCTGCCAAAAAGGAGTGGAACTGATGGAAAAGAGGAAATCCGCCCCCATCTGGGGACTGTTCTATCGGGAGCTGTATCCGGCACTGAAAGAGATCACCCTCTGCTATGTGCTGGGCATTGTGCTTTGCATCGTTCTCTATCTGATCAAGCTCAGCATAGAAATCGGCAACCTTGCGGATATGAACGGCGATGATCTGTCCATGCTGAAAATGATGCTCCCCGCCTATGCCATCTATCTGCCCGGTGCTTTATTCATGGCAGAGGTCAATGGTTCACTTTCCGCCTTTCAGTTTGAAATGCAGCCGAAATTCCGCTGCTTTACGGCATCCATTCCGGTGAGTGAATGGAAATTTGTCGGCGTGAAATTCCTCACATCCGCCTCCATTCTGGTTATAGGCATTCTAGCATCCTTCCTCAATGCCGCTATCATGTGCAGTGTGTTTGATACCGAATTTGACCAAACCATCATCGCTAATCTTCTGCTCTGTGCGGTGGGCATGTCCGTCGTCTGTGCAGTTCTCTACATTTTCAATTACCTGTTCCGCAATCCCATGGCGGCATTCATTACGTTTGCGGTTGTGATATATGTTGTGATGTTTGGATGGATGGTTCCTCATTTCGATCTGATCGAACAGCTTGCCACAGAAAACGAAATGAATGCAATGACCGTTCTGCTTGATAAGATCACGGACTTCTCGGCTGCATTCCTGCCTTTCTCTGTGCCTTGCATCATCGGGGTACTGGGGCTTGGCTGGGTGCTTTGCTCACTGCTTGCAAAAAGGAGGGAAAAATAATGTACGGTTTTCTGTATCGTAATTTTCGGGTCATGCGGCAAATGCTCGTTCTTTTCAGTTTTGTAATCCTATTTACGGTTTTCATGCCGATTTTCGGGGCATTGGTCTGGGAAGCGGAGGAACTGAACGATATGATGGAATATCATATGCCCTGTATGCTCAGTTATTTCGTACTCATGATGCTCTCCTATTTCATGAATGACGAACTTCACAAAGCGGATGAAAAGCGTCTGCCGATCTATTTTGCCGTTGCATCGCCCGCAGGTGTGAAGGGCTATGTCAAATCCAAATACATATGCACGCTGCTTCTGCCTTTCATATCCATGAATATCTGTCTGATTGCCGACATCATTGCGGCTGCCATTCTGGATCTTCGATCGGACGTGACAGAAACTCCATCTTTCATGGGCATTTATACCGGACTGTTTATGATGATCATTTTTTTGAATGCCATTGAACTCCCTTTCATGATCCGCTTCAGCGTGAAAAAGGGTGCAAACGTGAAAGCTGTGATTTTCATCGGTATTCTTGCGGCGGCGGGCATCTATTTCCTGTTCGGTGATATTTCCATGTTCGGCACAATGGAGGAATTCATGCAGTTCCTGCTTGATGTCATGAACGGCAAGCGTGGCGGCACAACACTGTTCGCCATCTCCGCACTCATGCCGCTTGTGACGCTTGGATCGTACTATCTTTCCTACCTGCTTTCCTGCAAATTGTATCTGAAAGGAGTGGAACAGCTTGAACAGTAAGAAAGTAACCCTAATTCGCCTGATCATCTTCTATGTGCTGGCAATTCTGCCCCTTGCCATCCTCACACCCATTTTCTCAAATCTTCTCGGTGAGTCGATGTTCACAGGCGATGCCGCAAACAGTCAGCTTACCACAACATGGGGCATGATCGCTATGTGCAGTCCTGCCCTTGCCAATGTCCTGACAAGACTTATCACTCGTGAGGGACTGAAGGATTCCTACTTAAAGCTTGAAATAAAGAATGGCAAATGGAAATACTACCTGCTGGCATTAGGGATTCCGCTCCTCTACATGATCAGTACTGTATTCATGGTGCTGCTGGTATACTGCCGTGATGCGGAACACTGGTTTTCGACAGAAGACACAGCCACAAGCTTTTGGATGTATTTCGGACAGATCGGCACAACACTGCTTCTGATCCTGCCGTTCTTCGGTGAGGAATTCGGCTGGAGAGCCTACCTGACCCCCAAGCTTGAACAGATCCTGCCCATGCCGGCGGCTATGGTCGTGGGCGGCATCCTCTGGGGACTCTGGCACGCACCGCTGACCGTACAGGGACATAATTTCGGGCTTGACTATGCTGGATTCCCATATCTTGGCATATTACTGATGTGCGTGATGTGTACGGCAATGGGTGCAATTCTGACGCTTCTGACCAAGCGTGCACAGTCTGTTTTTCCTGCCACCATTATGCATGGCATCAACAACCAGATGAGTTTTGGTGTGTTCCTCATGCTGTTTGGTGCAGAGGAACTGAACGAGTATGCAGATA
>JAZOBK010000079.1:0-8260 GCA_045595985.1 Oscillospiraceae bacterium | reverse complement strand
ACCAACCGCATGAACATCTATACTGTTCGCCGTGCAACACAGGGACTCGCCAATTATGTTAAGGCGTCTTTCGAGAATCCCAGCGTTGCCATTTCATTTGACAGCCGTATCAAGTCCGATGTATTTGCAAAGGCAGCCGCATCTGTGCTTGCAGCAAATGGAGTTAAGGTACACATTTATACGGAACTGATGCCCACACCGGCACTTTCCTTTGCAGTACGTGCACTTTCATGCAGTGCCGGCATCATGGTGACCGCAAGTCACAATCCCTCAAAGTACAATGGCTACAAGGCATATGGCGAGGATGGCTGCCAGATCACACTGGAGGTTGCGGAAACCGTACTTTCTGAGATCAATTCCCTTGATATGTTCAACGATGTCAAGTTCTGCAGCTTTGACGAGGCTGTTGCAGACGGCATGATTTCTTTCATTGACCAGTCTGTAATTGAGGATTACTACAAGAACGTTCTGGCACAGGGTATCAACACAGAGCTTTGTGCGGCAAGCGGTCTGAAAATCGTATATACACCTCTCAACGGCACGGGCAACAAGCCTGTTCGTGAGATCCTTTCCAGAATCGGCATCAAGGATGTAACGATCGTTCAGGAGCAGGAAATGCCCGACGGCAATTTCCCGACCTGTCCGTATCCGAATCCTGAGATTCGTGAAGCACTGGAGCTTGGTCTGAAATACTGTGATGAGGTAAAGCCCGACCTGCTGCTTGCGACCGATCCCGATGCTGACCGTGTGGGAATCGCAGTTCCGGACGGCGACGATTATGCACTGTTCAGCGGCAACGAAGTTGGTGCAATGCTTCTGGAATACATCTGCAGCGAACGCACAAAGAACGGCACAATGCCGAAGGATCCGATCACGGTAAAAACCATCGTTACCACGGATCTGATCGAGGAGATCGCAAAGGAATACGGTCTGGAAATGATCGAAGTTCTGACAGGTTTCAAGTTCATCGGTGAGCAGATCGGTTTCCTTGAGGATAAGGGCGAAGAAAGCCGCTATGTATTCGGCTTTGAAGAAAGCTACGGCTATCTTGCCGGTACTTATGTACGCGACAAGGACGCTGTTGTGGCATCTATGCTGATTTGCGAAATGGCAGCATACTACCGCACCAAGGGTATCTCCATGATTCAGGCTCGTGAGAATCTTTACAAGAAGTATGGCGTATTCCGTCACAGCCTGCAGAGTTTCACATTTGAGGGCGAGAGCGGTATGCTGCAGATGAAGAATTTGATGCAGCATCTGCGTGATGAGCAGCCGGTTTCCATCGGCGGTCTGAATGTCATCGCTGTTTCCGACTATCAGGCAAGTATCACAACAACTGTAGCAACAGGTGTAAAATCCGAAATCACACTGCCGAAGTCCGATGTTCTGGTGTTTGCACTGGAAAATCATGCAAAGGTAGTGATCCGTCCCTCCGGTACGGAACCGAAGATCAAGTGCTATTACACCACAGTCGGCACAACAATGGACGAAGCCATTGCTCTTGAACAGAAGCTGATGTCCGATTTCTCACAGCTTTTCAAGTAATTTCATTCAACAGTTATATAAAAACGGAGTTTCCCATCATCGGGAACGCCGTTTTCTTTTCTTCCTGCCTCATATATACCCACACATTCTCCCAGCTCTCCATGCTGCTGAGGAACAAAATCTGTGTGTAATCCGACGGATCTGCAAGACGTTCGGAGATTCCGATACTTTGATTCAGATCAACAACACAGATCTCACTGTAGTGCTGGAGCAAAAACGGAATCATACAATCTGCAAAGTCATCCTTATAGAGCAAAAGTCGTTTGTCATTTTCCAGATCCGTGCGGATCTTCAGCATAGCACAGGGATCGCCAAGGTAGAATTCATACATATTCCCCGACTCCAGCCTTGTGCGGTCATACAGGCGTGTACCACGTTCTTCCTGCGTACCGTCCGCATAGTATGCGGTCACACTGACAATGCTTCCGCCGCTTTCGTATGTGTAGCAGTCAAGCACATCCGCACTGACATCCTCGTACAGTGTTCGTTCATACAGATCTCCACGGAATTCCGTACTCATGTGGGACACCACATAGCGGTTGTACGGAACCGCCGTAAAGCCCATTTTCTGGATTGCAGACTGGTATACGGCATATGCCCCATAGCTCGTCCAGTGCGTATCCGTTCTGTAATAGATATATTCCTCCTTCATGGAGGAAAGAATGCCGTAAGCATCCACATAACGAATGCCAGTCATAACACCTTCGTAGGTTTCGGTGATCAGCTTCTGCTGATTTTCCTTTACGGCATTGGCAGGGAGCAGATCCTCATAAATCTCCGATGCTGACGGCACGAGTATGAAACACGTCGGTATGTGGTATTTTTCGTAAAACCGATTCAGCACCGCCGCCGATTCCGATATGGAGGAGGCGGATTCCGAATCAATCTTTTCAAGAAGCATCTGATCGGTGATATATACATCCTGTATGAGCTTTTCACCAAGCATCAGATCCACCTGGGATTTCAAACGGAACAGGCTGTCGTGGAATCCGATGTTTTCCTCCAGAAATCCCTCCACCTGTGCAGGCCATGTACCGTTAACCACCGTCTGCAGCTTTGGCAGGGGAAATTTCCGCAGCTCTGTATTCAAAATTACTGCGGCATAGACGATCAACACCATGAGTACTGTATAATAGTGGAACTGTTTGTTCAACGCATCTTCCTCCTTTATCGGCTACAGCCGCAGCCACAATTCGACCGGTATCCGTTTATAAAGCATAAAGGCAAAACAGAAAATCAGCAGTACGCACTCGATCAAAGGCATCAGCGACAGGATCTTCTTTCCCACTGCTGTCGCGGAAACACGTTCCGTGATATTGCGGAACAGGTCGGTGGCAATGTAAAAGCATATCAGAAGCAGTACGATGTAGGAAGTAAAGAAATACAAGCCGTAACGATCCGCAAGACTTGCTCCGAATCCAAGCATCGCCTGCCAGTAATAACCCGCCTCCGTCATATTCTCTGCAAACATCAGCACCCATGCAAACTGCAGGGAAACACCGGTATAGAACAATCCAAACACATAATTGCGTTTCAGTATCCTGCTAAGGAAGAACTGTTCCGTTGCCAGCAGAATACCGATGAACAATCCCCATAGCAGAAACTGCAGTGTAGAGCCGTACCACAGGCCAATGAGCATCCACATCAGAACCAGACTTGCATATTTCGTCCAGCGATGTTTCACGTTGCGGAACAGAAAATCCCTGAAATTTATTTGGAACCAGTGAACGTGGGTGATATTCCAGCTTTCCATGAATGCGGTCACACTTGACGTCCAGAAGGGTTGTCCAAAGTTTTTCGGCATATTGATGCCGAAGCATTTCGCAAGTCCCCGTGCCATATCCGCATAGCCCAGCAGCTCAAAATACAGGTACATAGAAAAGACGATGACTGTCAGCCACGCAGTCAGCATACTGATTTCCGAAACCTGCGTCTGCCGGAGTTCACGGAACACATAGCCGAGCGTATCCGCAAGCATCACCTTTTCGGCAAGACCACGGATGAACAGCCCCATTCCCGAACCAAGATTTACGATATTATGCTTGTTCCTGCACAGCTGTTCATGAAAATCCTCATAGGAGATCAGCGGCCCTGCATAGAGGACGGGGAAAAATGTCAGATACAAAGCAAAATTCCAGAAATTTATCTCCGCCGGATGTCTTTTCCGATGCACCCCGATGAGATAGCCAAGACCGTGCAGGGTAAAGATCGCCATACCGAGCGGAAACAGGAATTCGATTTCTTCGTTTGCAAAGTACCGCACGATGGTCAGTGCCGCAGACTGCAACAAAGCGGTCAGTATGACGATGCATCGGCTCAAAAGATGATGTTTTTCGATTTTCCGGAGCAAAAGACCGATACCATAATCATAGAACAGATAGGCAAGCGGCACCAGCAAACGTGTCGGATTCCCAAAGCCGTACAGCAGAAAGCCTGTTATCAGAAGAAAAATACGCTTTCCCTTTGCGGGGATCAGATAGAACAGAAGCAGCATTGGCGGCAGTACAAGCACCGTAAAGGTCAGTGTGGAAAGATACATACTATACGCCCTCCGTTTCCTGTGATTCCGTCAGCTGCAGAAATTCTTCCCTTGTCATCATGGAATTGAGAATCTCCAGAAACGACGAAGCGGAAAGCATTGACGGCAGTCCGAGTTTCTGCTGCAGTGCACGGCGACGCTGTGCACTGTGATCCGTACCGTTGAGTCCCGCAAGATACAGATCTGTTTTGGTGATCGGTTCACCCGACTCCGCTTCCTCGGACAGAACCCCCGCCTTCTCAAACGCCTCCCGAAGCACCTGTACCTCCATCCCCTCCACGCCGAGTTTCCCCTCGGCGGAAGGCTTCTCCTTGCGTTTCTCTTTTCCGAACACATCGGGAATGTAGAGATTGCGGATGTTTCCATTCGAAATCGCACCCTTGAGGTAGCTGCGGATGCGAAAGCCCGCCCTGTCAGAATCCGTCAGGATGATGATGCCCGTCGTTTCCGCATAATGGCGGATCAGCGACAGCATTTCCGCATCCTTGAATATGCGGAATCCATGCGTCGGGATGATCACAGCCTTTACAATGGAAGAAAGCTTTATCTTATCATACTTTCCCTCCACAATAATTGCCTGCCTGATTTGCAGCATATCTTCCTCCTTACAATTCCTATCATAATTCCGATACCATCACTGCCGCAGCATTTCCACGATGGTACGTTCAAACAGCACACGCTCATTCACCGCCTGTGTATGCAGTTTCTGTTCCGCATCGCACAGGAGCTTCAGGCATTTGCTGATATGCTGTGTGGATTCGCTGCTGCTGTCACGGAATGCATTTTCCACCGCAAATTCATAACGGTAGGAAAAATCCGACATGACATCCTGCACCGTATGACGACTCTGCCGTGCGGTGATCGCCCTCTGCAGGTCAATGAAACATCCTGCCACAGTTGCCATCAGGTAGGGCATTTCCACACGCATGGACAGAAGCTCATCCACCGCACGCATCGCATCCGCTGAGCGTCTGCGAATCACGGCTTTTGTCAGTGCATACACTGTGGTTTCCAGCTGGGGACTAACCATCTCACGCACCATCGCCTCAGTGATCTCACCGCCGTTTGCAAAGGCACAGAGCTTGTCGATCTCCTGTTTGATCCGCAATGTCTGACAGGCACATTCCTCTGCAAGTCGCTGTGCGGCACTGCGTTCGATCGTGCATCCTCTTTTTTTCACAGAAACGACGATATCCGAAGCCATCGCCGCCGGGGATTTCGGCTCCATGCAGCACACAGTCCCATGCTTTGCAATATAGTCGATGATAGTCTTGTTTTTGGGTGTGGGTTTCTTATTTTTGCCCGTTTTCCCGCCGTAAATATCAAAACCGGTGACGTAAAAGATCAGCACCGTATTCTCAGCAACATTTTCAAGGATCTCCCTGAGTGCTTTGCGTGCGTCCTCACGCATGGTTTCCATGTTGCAGTCATGGATGACAATGCAGTTGTAATCGGCGAACATCGGGCAAAGCTCCGCTTCGTCAGCAAGCTGACTCAGATTCAGTGAACCGCCGTCCAGACGCATCACACTGTCGGAATCCGTACTCCCCGTAATATGCTGTATCAGCTTTTTGACGCTGCTCTCCACCTGCAGAAGGTCACTGCCATAAAGATAGTACAGCTTCTCAATTTTTCCGTTTTTCAGCTGCCCCTGCAGCCCCTTTGCATCAAGTATCGGCATATAAACTCCTTACCCTGCAGCTCCCATCAGCGGCAACTGTCAGTTCCAGATTATTTTTTCCTACATAAGTATAATCATCCGCCATATAGCAGCTACGATCGTCCAGCACCATCAGAATACCGCAGTCGGGCAGCACATTCTTGCTTGTGCCGTAGATGGTCAATGCTTCACATTCCGGAATATCGGGGTTCTTCTCCTTCGTACAGAAATACTCCATATCCCCGTATCTCACCCGTACCGAATCGCCGGAAACCGTTACCACCGCACCGTGGAACATGATCTCACACTTTTCCGTATATACGGCATCGGTTTCCAAAACGGAAACTGCCGTTTGTTCCTCAGATTCCTGCAGGAGCAGCAGATGTTCGGGCACTGAAAACCGCAGAATCTGCTCATATCCTGCAATATTTTTCACTTTCGTTCTGCACAGGAACAGGGAATCCACAGACCGTACCCCTGCTGACTGCAGATACGCCTGCACAAAGGATGGAGCGTTCGCATCTCCGCTCATGTCCACAATGACCGCATCGCTGCCGTGACGCAGCACCAGTGTGCAGTCACGCTCTTCCCCAAGCACGGCAATGCACAGATCACGGCTCTGATACACTCGTTCCGTTCCTGCCGTAACACAGATTGCGGCAAGCGACACGGCGATTGCCGTGCAGATGTTTTTTCGGCTGCGGAAACACAGACCGCAAACCACCGTCAGCACAGCGGACGATCCGACTGCAAACAGCAGCACCTCACTGTCCGCCGCAATATACGTCCACGGAAGATCTGCCGCATATTCGGAAATCCGCAGAACCATTCCAGAAATCCATTCTGCCGCATTCAGCAGGAATTGTGCAATCATTCCCTGCACACCGAACACAAGAGCGATCGCCGTAAGAAGCAGTATCACCATGCAGAGGGGAACTACCAAAAGATTCGCAAGCGGCGAAATCAGGGAAACCTCACGAAAATACAATGCACTCACAGGAAATACAAACACAAACACACAGCACATCGCCGCAGCTTCTTTGATTTGTTTCTGCACAAAATTCCCCGATTTCATGGGCTTTGTCATATACGGGGCAAAAACGGCGATGCCGAATGTGCCCCCAAATGACAGCCAGAATCCTGCACTATGCACCACAAACGGATTTTCAAGCGACAGCAGCAGCATTGCGATGCTGATGGTGTTGAGCATATCCGCCTTGCGGAAGAAAAGTCCTGCACTCTGGGAAATCAAGATCATAATGCAGGCACGCTTGACCGAAACGGTTTCTCCGACGCATATCACAAACAGCACCGCAAGCAAGGCAAGAATGCCGAACGACAGCCGCCTGTCCGCTTTGGCTCTGCGTAATATGCGAATTACAAACAATGCCAGAAAATCCAGATGCAGCCCCGAAACCGCCAGAACATGACCGATTCCCATGCGATACAGGGAAGTTTTGGTACTTTCTGACATTTCGGATTTATCACCGAACAGCATACCCGTTATCAGTGCACCGTTCTCTCCATCTGCCATTGCACGGATACGCTCCGTCATTTTCAATCGCCACTCGTAGAGAATACTGTGCAGCGTTGCCCGTGTACGAGGCGTATGCTCAATTGCCGCATTCAGCGGCATGGAGAGAAAAATCTGCTTCGATTGATAGTAGGAAACGGACTCGAACACATAATTATTTTGCATCGGTTCAGGTGTTCCCGTCAAAGTCAAACTATCACCGTAGGCGTAACCTTGAAAATCCGTGAGAAATTTGATTTTTGCGGGAACCTCCCCATTCAGCCTGCCTTCCAGAATATAGGTGGCATAGCCGCTGTCATGGAGTACGATCTCCGTAATTTCTCCGGAAAACACGGTATTTTCCTTGTGTGCAAACGCAAGCTGTTTCCGCACGGAAACGGCTTCATAGCCCCAATAGACACAGCACGCCGTCATAAGTGACAGCGTGCTGATCAGTACATATTTCCGGACAGTTCTATGACAGCAAACGATCAGGAATGCAGTCAGAACAACAGCACCCAGTATCCAGAACCACAGCTGCCAACGTACAACGGACGCTATCAGCAAGCCTGCTGTATAGGGGAAACCTATGTACAAAGCTGTCCGTTTCATGGTTTGTTCGCTCCTTAATGGAAGAAAAGCGGTAATTCCTCTAAAAATAGCAGATCGTCACGCTTTGCGGCATCGCCTTCCGCCAGAACAGCGGCTCTGCCGGCGATCTCGCCGCCTGCAGCGGCAGTCAGCTTTTCCAGAGCGATCAGGGATTCACCCGTGCTGATCACATCATCGACCAGAAGCACCCGCTTGCCCTTAAGCAGAGCTGCTTTTTCACCATCCAGATGGAGCGTCTGCTCCTGTGCGGTGGTAATGGATTTTACTGCAACCGAAACCACATCCTGCATATAGAGCTTGACGGATTTGCGGGCAACCACATAATTCCTGCCGCTCTGCCTTGCCATTTCATAGGCAAGCGGAATGCCCTTGCACTCGGCAAGTCGGAGGC
>JAZOBK010000078.1:0-8735 GCA_045595985.1 Oscillospiraceae bacterium | reverse complement strand
TTCTTTAATGCACCTCTAAAAAACTGTTTTACAAAACAGGAAAAGTGAAAAGGTGGATTTTGCGGGGCTGCACCCCGCACCCGCCTCTCTAAAAACAGATTTTTAGAGATTCCCTTTAGATAAAGCATGAGCGAACGCAGGTTCGCTCACGCATCATTTGTATTTACTTATTCAGCTGCTTCTTCTGCAACTGCGTTTTCCTTAACCAGTTCAATTGCCTTGGTTACACGCAGATCCAGGATGTAATCTGCCATCGGAATGCGACGCTTTACATCTGCAACAGACATCTTGTTTGCTTCTGCGATCTCAGCCAGACCATTGTCGATCTCTTCCTCAGAAACCTCAATGTTCTCCAGCTCAGCGATCTTCTCCAGTGCCAGACGCAGCTTTACTTCGCTGACTGCACGGTCACGGTTGGAATCACGGAAATCTTCAATGCTCATGCCTGTGTACTGCAGGTACAGATCCAGACTCATGCCCTGCTGGCTGAGCATATTCTCAAAGTTTGCTACCAGAGCGTCAATACGCTGCTCAAACATACAGTTCGGGATGGGTGCATCCACCTTAGCAATCAGAGCCTCAATCACTGCATTGTCAAATGCAGTCTGTGTTTCACGCTCTGCTGCTTCCTCCAGCTTAGCCTTTGCATCAGCCTTAAATGCCTCCAGAGTATCAAACTCTGTGGAATCCTGAATGAATGCATCGTCAGCCTCCGGCAGCTCCTCAACAGTGATGCCGTTAAGCTTGCACTTGAATACAGCTTCCTTGCCTGCATAATCTTCCATCTGATAGTTCTCAGGGAATGTTACAGTTACATCGAACTCATCACCGATGTTCTTGCCAACGATCTGCTCCTCGAAACCGGGAATGAACTGGCCGCTGCCAAGACGAAGCGGGAAACCTGTTCCCTTGCCGCCCTCGAATGCCTCGTCACCAAAGAAGCCCTCAAAGTCGATGTTTACCTCATCGTCCATCTGTGCTGCTCTGTCATCCACGGAAACCAGTCTTGCATTTCTCTGGCGGATCATGTTAACCTGTGCGTCAACATCAGCGTCAGTTACAGTCTTGACAACTTTCTGTGCCTTAATACCCTTGTAATCGGAAATTTCGATCTCAGGCTTTGTAATGCACAGCACCTTGAATACTACGCCTTCTTCCTTGCTTACCTTTTCAGCCTCGATCTGCGGACGGTCAACCAGTGTGAAGTCAGCCTCCATCAGTGCGGGAGTCAGCTCTGCATTGATCAGTGCGTTCAGTGCATCCTCATAGAATACACCCTCGCCCATACGAGCTTCTGCCATCTTACGGCTTACCTTGCCCTTTCTGAAACCGGGCAGGGAAATGTGCTTCTTTGCCTTCTGATAAGCCTGCTCTACAGCAGCTTCAAATTCCTCGGCACTTACTTCAAATACCAGTTCCACAGTATTGACATCTGTTCTTGTTGTTGATTTCAAACTCATTTTCAAGTCCTCCAATGTACTTCTCTCGATTTACGGCAGTCTCCGTCTGAAAATCGTTTTCGGAAACCGCACTATGTGAGTGCCCGCTTTTAAGCCGTCAGCACACATTGCACATGCAATTTATTATAACACATTTACACCGATATTTCTATAGATTTTTTCAATTCGCACTGCACTTCTACAGATTTCACAAATCAAAGAACCTTTTCCGGCATAAATTGTAAATAATCACCAGAAATCAGATGGTACATCACACCATCTTCCATACCTCTTATCGCTCTGTTATGGGATTTTCCATGCAGGTGTCCGTAGTAGCAACGCTCCACGGAAAATTCCTTCAGCAGGGCGAGCATCGGTTCATTGCGGTTTGACCAAAAAATCGGCGGATAGTGCAGGAACACGATTGGCTTCAGCCCCTGCTTTACAGCCGCTTCCAGCGAAACCTTCAGCCGCTGCTGTTCCCTTGCCAGCACCTTGGCATCGGCAGCTTCACCGGGCATATTCACCCAGCCCCTTGTGCCGCAGATGGCGTATTCTTCATAAGGGTAGCAGTTGTTGTGCAGGATGTGCAGGCTGTCAAAACCGTTCGCCTCGAAAAATCCGGTCATCTTCTTCATGGAATTCCACCAATAGTCGTGGTTGCCCTTCAGAATGATCTTCCTGCCGGGAAGTGCCTGAAGAAACGCAAAGTCCGCCTTTGCCTCCTCCAGCGTCATTCCCCACGAAATATCCCCTGCCAGCACCACGGTATCCTCCGGTTTGATCAGCCTTCTCCAGTTTTCCTCCAAAAGTGCCTGATAATTTTCCCAGCCATTGAAAATATCCATTGGCTTGTCGGGCACACCGAATGACAGATGGGTATCCCCAAGTACAAATAAACTCATGCCTTATTCAGCAATACCGAGCTGACGGAGCACATAGCCCTCCATATCATCCTTGTTGATGACATCGGAGAAACGCACTTCCTTGTCCTTCAGCTCTGCCAGAGACTGCGGAATGGCAAGACCGGACAGCTCTGCCAGTCGGGAAACCATTTCGTACTCGTCATCCGTTGACTGTACGCCCTCGATTGCCTCCAGTACGCTTGCACTGAACTTGTAGGGACTTGCCGTGGATGCGATCAATGTCTTTGTGGTATCGCCCGTCTTTGCGATATAATCCAGATATACCTTTACTGCAACTGCGGTATGGGTATCGCAGGTGTAGCCGTATTGTTCCTTGAAATCGTGGATGGTCTTCTTGGTTTCCGCATCATCGCAGAAGCCGCCGACGAAATCAGCCTGCAGCTTTGCCTTCACATTCTCGGAAACCTCATAAGTACCCTGTGCGGACAGTGCACCGAACCACTCACGGATCTGTGCATCATCGCCGTCTGTCAGCAGATACAGCAGACGCTCAAGATTGCTGGAGATCAGAATATCCATGGACGGTGAGCAGGTTGCATAGAAATCACGGTTTCTATTATACACGCCCGTGTCAATGAAATCGGTCAGAACCTTATTGATATTGGACGCACAGATGAGCTTGCCCAGCGGCACGCCCATGAGCTTTGCATAGTATGCGGCAAGAATGTTGCCGAAGTTTCCGGTCGGTACAACCACATTCATGGTTTCGCCGAAGCTGATATAGCCCTTCTTTGCCATTTCCGCATAGGACGATACATAGTACACGATCTGGGGAGCGAGTCTGCCCCAGTTGATGGAATTTGCACTGGAGAACATTTTGCCGCCTGCAGCGAGCTTATCCTTGACTGCGGCATCGGTGAAAATCTTCTTTACACCGTTCTGGCAGTCATCGAAATTGCCTTCAAGTGCACAAACCTTTACGTTTGCACCTTCCTGTGTTCTCATCTGACGCTTCTGCATGGAGCTTACGCCGTCCTGCGGATAGAAAACCATGATCTCGGTACCGGGAACATCCTTAAAGCCCTCCAGAGCAGCCTTGCCGGTATCACCGGAGGTTGCAACGAGGATCACAACCCTCTTATCCTCACCGTTCTTCTTCAGCGAAGTGGTCAGCAGATACGGCAGGATCTGCAGTGCCATATCCTTGAACGCACAGGTCGGGCCATGCCACAGCTCGAGAATGTGAGCATCGCCGTAAGCCTCTGTAATCTCTGCAATATTTTCTGTATCAAAGCTCTTGGTATTGTAGGCGTTGGAAGTGCAGTAAGCAATTTCCTCCGCTGTGAAATCGGTCAGGAACTTGCCGAACACAACATTTGCACGCTCCGCATAGCTCATATCGGCAAGTGCCTTGAGCTCATCCATGGAAATCTGCGGGATCTCGGAAGGAACGAACAATCCTCCATCCGTAGAAATACCCTGTGCAATTGCAGTCGCACTGTTCACCTGCAGCTTACTGTCTCTTGTACTTTTGTAGTACATACTACCACCCTTTCCTTTTTTGGAAGATTCGGAATCCGCTCATGCGGAATCCGTTAAATTTGGCTATTGTCATGAAAATCCGTTTCATCAAACGCATTTTCAAGATAATCAATATCAATAATACGGTAATTGTGTGCCGTCACCTCTGCAGCATCATAGCGGATGTACCAGTCATCCTCGCTGATGTCGAATTTCTCGCAGTACGCATACGCCGCTTTGATCATCAGCCTGCGTTTCCGACGTGTCAATGCCTCCAGTCCGCTTTCCACACTGTCAAGACTCCGTGTCTTGACTTCAACAAAGCAGAGATCGCATTCCTTTACGGCTACAATATCAATTTCACCGCCGCGGATACGGAAATTCCGTGCCAGTATCTCATAGCCCAATGCCTCAAGATAATAGCAGACGGCAGTTTCGCCGAGTTTTCCAAGTTCCGTCGGCTTCATAGGATCTTCTTCAAAAATGACGGTCTGTGGATCGGACTCGGGCCATACTCCCGAAGCAGTGCACAATGCTCCGCCGTTCCGTATCCCTTATGTTTTTCAAAGGCATACTGCGGATACAGCCCTGCCTGCTCTGTCATGTAATGATCTCTGGCAACCTTTGCCAGAATGGACGCCGCTGCGATCGACGCAGAAGTCGCATCGCCCTTTACCACAGTTTCCCCTGCAATCTGGAGATTCGGGTAACGGTTGCCGTCCACCAGTGCATACTGCGGCGGAATTTTCAATCCCTCCACAGCTCGCTTCATCGCAAGCATCGCCGCACCCAGAATATTGATCTCCTCGATCTCGGCTACGGATGCGGTGGCAATACACCATGCCAATGCCTTTTCCTGAATTTCCATAAACAGCTCCTCACGGCGTTTCTCCGACAGCTTTTTGCTGTCGTCCAGCCCCGTGATGCCGGAAGTATCCTCTAAAATGACCGCTGCGGCAAAAACATCCCCTGCCAGCGGCCCTCGTCCGGCTTCGTCCACGCCGCAGAATACGCCGTGAAGCTGCCGAACACCGGTATCATAGTCAAGCATCGCCTGTCGGCGAAGCAATGTGTCCTGACGCATATCAGCCCTCCTGCGGCGGCAGTTCCAGTGTGATTCTGCCAAGCTTTGCACTGCGGAATTCGTCCAGCACCATAATTGCCGCACGCTCCGTATTTACCACGCCGCCGGAAAGCAGCATACCACGCTTTCTGCCGACCATTTCCAGAAGTGCCAGTCCGTCGGTTTCTTCCATTTCCACCTTATAGCGTTCCTTCAGCACCTGCGGATAGTTGCGGTGGAGATACTCCAGCAGCAGCATTGCCAGTGCTTCAATATCCAGCACCTGATCACGGATGGCACCTGTGAATGCCAGTCGGCACGCAGCATCCTGATCATCCAGCTTCGGCCAGAGAACGCCGGGCATATCAAGGAATTCCACCTGCTCGTCCACCTTTACCCATTGTTTGGTTCTGGTAACGCCCGGACGGTCTTCCACTTTTGTACGCTTGGATTTCGCCATGCGATTAATGAATGAGGATTTTCCTACATTCGGGATGCCCACGATCATCAGGCGGATGGGTCTTCCGACCATACCTGCTTTCTGACGTTTTGCAAGCAGCTCCCTGAGCATCTGCTCACGCACCGCCGGCAAAAACTGCTTTGCACCCTTACCGCTGATGCAATCCATGGCAAGTGCGGGAATCCCCTGCTGCTTGTACCAGCTGATCCACTTTGACGTTGCGTCGGGATCTGCCATATCACTCTTGTTCAGAAGCACCATGTAGGGCTTGCTGTTCATGAGCTTGGAAAGCTCTGGATTGCAGCTGCTCTGCGGGATTCTGGCGTCCAGAAGTGCCACCACACCATCCACGAGGGAAAGATTGGCGGCGATCATACGTCTGGTTTTGGTCATGTGACCGGGAAACCATTGAATATTACCGATTTGAATTTCGGGCATTTCCTACTCCTTTACTCTAAACGGGACCGAACTGACTCCACGGGTAGATTCTCAGGAGAACCTCCCCCAGCACATCGGATTCATGAACCAGTCCCACATTGGGATAACGGCTGTCAAGCGAAACATCACGATTATCCCCCATGACAAAGATATATCCCTCCGGAATGGTAATGGGATATGTAAACGCACCGCCCTGCTGCGGTACGGTCGTCAGATTATTCACATAGCTTTCATCAAGCTGCACACCGTCCACGGATACAGTTCCACTCACAAAATCAATGTCCAGCTCTTGACCGCTGACAGCGATCACCCGCTTGACGATCGTTTTGCCAAGTCCATCCGCTGTATACAGCGAACCGTCGTTCTGCATCAAAGTAGCGTCATCCACACCAATGATCAGTATATCCCCGGCTTCCGGCTCGCCTGCAAAATTATTCACAAGCAGCTTATCTTCAGTAGTCAGAGTGGGGAGCATGGAACTTCCCTGCACTGTAGCAACGTGAAACACATAGGTGAACAGCATTATGATACAGAATATCGTCGTCAGCATCATATCCAGCAGATCCATAATTTCCGCAGCGATCCTGTGGATAATTCTATTTTTCGAAAAACGCAAATACTCCCGCATAATCGTCCCCCGTACTCACATTAATTCAGAAAGCCCATTTCACTGAACGGATAGTAACGGAAATAGGTTCTGCCCAGTACATCATCCACAGAAACCAGACCGACAGCACTGCTGCGGCTGTCCGTAGATTTGTTGCGGTTGTCGCCCATAACAAAGATATAGCCCTTCGGAATGGTAATCGGATATACAAACGCACCATCATTGGTCGTTGTTCTGTCGTTGATATAGTCTTCCTCCAAAGCAACGCCGTTGACATACACATGACCTTCGGTTTCGTCAACCACGACCTGCTGTCCTTCCACGGCGATTACACGCTTGATGATCGGTTCATTCAGAGAATAACCGCTGCTTACGACCTTGTTATCCTTGTCAAGCACATAGCCTTCATGGTTGTTGACCACCACGATATCCCCCTGCTTCGGTTCGTACAGAACACGGTACATCAGCAGCTTATCGCCGTCATACAGCGTGGGATTCATGGAACGCCCGTCCACTGTGACCGGTCGTGTCACATAGCTAAAGAGCAGCAGTACAACAAAAACCGAAATCAACACTGTTTCGGCAATGTCCAGAATCTCCGCCCAGAAAGGCATCGCCTTTTTCTTGGGAGCTTCTGCTTCCTCGGTATCCTGCAGTTCTTCCGTTTCGGAAGTCAGTTCCTCATTTGCTTCTGTCGCTTTTTCCGTGACTTCAGCATTCTGCGTTTCCTGTGCTTCCGCAGTCTGATTCTTTTCCATTTCTTCCATTATATCCGCCTTTCTGTTCGCTGCAAAGCAGTACAGAACAATCATCTATCTTTATCTGACAGCGTCCGAAACGCAGGTTATGCACGCCGGAAACTGTCTTTGTAAAATCGTATTTCAGATAGCAAAAAAGGGACTCCCGTCCCCCATTGCAGCACACAGTACAAAAACAGCATATGCTGCTTTTGTACCGCCGCATGTTTCGGATTAGCCGATCAGTTCCTTAACCTTAGCTGCCTTACCAACTCTGTCACGCAGGTAGTACAGCTTAGCTCTGCGAACCTTACCGTGTCTTACAAGCTCAACCTTGTCAACGGACGGGGAATGCAGGGGGAATACACGCTCAATACCGCAGCCGTGTGCTACACGTCTTACAGTAAAGGTACGGCTGATGCCGCCGTGCTTCATTGCGATAACTGTACCCTCAAAAATCTGGATACGGCTCTTATCGCCTTCCTTGATGCGTACGTGAACCTTTACGGTATCACCGATCGCAATCTCCGGTACATCCTGCTTCATGCTGGCTTCGCTGATCATCTTCAGTGCATCCATTGTTCTTTTCCTCCTAAAATTTCCGGTTCTTCATTCACGCTGCAGCCACGCACTCAGCAAAATGTGTTGCTGCACTGTCCTCCTTATCTTCACGGACAGTATCACGTCAGCGGATGAACCGATTTAATGTCTTTCGGCATTAACCCTCATTCGGGCATAGTAATCCCGAACGGATTTCAAATGCATCTATTATCATACCACACTTTACAGAAAAAAGCAAGTGTTTTTATGAAAATTCTTCCCCATTCAGACAAAAAATTTTCTCTCTGATCGCCTTTCGTATCAAAAACGGCTGTTCTGCGTAATTTTTGAATGCATCCGTCACCACGCTCACATTGAGATTTCCCTCGTTTCCGGCAGGCAGACGCAGGAAAATCCGCAGGATACCCTCAGTTTCTTCCGCAGACAGCACGGTGATCATGGAGGCGATGTTCACTTCTTTCCTGCCACGCTTGGTTTTCTTTTCCACAAGGATCTCCGGCTGTGCGGTAAATTCCGCCCAGCTTGCGGCAAGTGCCGGAACATCCTCTGTTTCCAGTTCCACACGGTAGTCTGCACTTCCGATGTCAGCTGCGGCATATTTCGGGCTGCACACGGCGTGCACCTTCAGTCCATCGGGAAGTGCGGCATTGAGCCTTGCCATTACTTCCTCCGCAGGCAGCTCCTGCGTGAGGCGGAAATCCATCGTTTCGCACATACTTTCCGCACCGAGCGACAATGCAAGGGCGAACATCAGATACATATGCGGATGGAAGCCCTCGGTATACCACGCAGGAAGCCCTGCACGGCGGATGGCACGCTGCATACAGCGATTCAGGTCGAGATGGGAAATATATTTCGCACTGCCCGTCTTTTCAAACACGGCTCTGTAATTTACTCTGTTATCCATCAGAAACAAGCACCTCCCAGACAGGAATTCGCACCGCAGCCCGCACATTTTTCACGGCAGGACGGTGTTGTGCAGCCCTCGTGTGCCTTTTTGTTTTCACGGATGAGGAATTCCTTGGAAACCATATAATCCAGAT
>JAZOBK010000077.1:0-5378 GCA_045595985.1 Oscillospiraceae bacterium | reverse complement strand
GGCGGCTGTTCTAACAGCCGCCCCTCAAACCCCAATTGTTTATTGGGGTTTGAGGGATTAGTATTACCATAATTATATCATGTTTCCATTTTCATGCTTTAGCATAAAAATGACTTTGATTAGCACGATAACGACAAATCGAGGATGTTTCATTCCTGCATCAATCAAGAATAAACCGCCAAGGTTTATTCTTCCATATTTCTCCGGCATAGTCGATCCCGACACGCACGTCCGTATGATAGGTGCATGGTGCTCCGTCGTCCTCCACCCACAATTCCTCACAGGTCAGAAAGCTGCCGCCATTGAACCGCTTATCCACCTGCAAATACTTTGTAAGCTTTGCGGGGCCGTCATGCACCACGCCTGCACGGAACAGCACGCCCTGCGGCTGTTCCTTTTCACCTGTGTTGACATTCATCAGATAATGCATCCCATAGCAGAGGTAAATATAGATCACGCCGCTTTCACGATACAGCATTTCAGTGCGTGGAGTTCTCCCCTTTGAGGCATGGCACGCAAGATCCTCCGTACCACGGTAAGCTTCGGTTTCGGCGATACGTTCCCGAAGCTCAGTACCGTCGGAAAAACGCCGCACCAGGATTTTCCCGACAAGGTCGGGGGCAACCTCCAGACAATCACGATGAAAAAAAGCTTCACCCAGCCGTTTCATGGCACTACCTCCATCAAACTTTCTGTGCAAGCTTCTCGCAAAGCGAGGCGTCGGGTTTGACGTAGATGGTCTGCTGATTTGTGAAGATCACCATGCCGGGCTTTGCACCATTAGGTTTCTTGACGAATTTTACTTTGCAGAAATCCACCGGAACCTGTGCGGAATCCCTTGCCTTGCTGTGATATGCCGCCAGCACCGCTGCCTGTCGGATGGCAGTTTCGCTCGGCTGTGCACCGTCCGTCACCAGAATCACATGGGAACCTGGGATGTTCTGCGTATGCAGCCAGATGTCCTGCTTTGCAGCCTGTTTTGTGGTAAGCAGATCATTCTGACGATTGTTTCTGCCAACAAGGATCATGAATCCATCCTCGGAACGATATACCATCGGGGGCTGCTGTTTCGGGGGCTTTTGCTTGGCATTCCGCTTTTTGCTGTAGCCCTGCTCGTACAGCTCCTCACGCAGCAGCAGAAGATCCGATTCACTCTCGGCACGGCTCAATACATCGAATACGCTTTCCAGATACACAAGCTCCTGCTCACCCTGTTCGATCTGCTCGGCAAGCTTCTCCTTTGCCGTAGCCGCCTTGCGATACAGCGTATAATACCGCTGGGCATTTTGTGCTGGTGTGAGATTTACCAGCAGCGGAATGGAGATCTGAGCGTAATTCTCATCATAGAAATTCTCAACAACTGCTGCGGAATCGCCTTTCTGGATGCGGTAGAGATTGGCGGAAAGCAGATCGCCATAGAGCTTGTTCTGCTCCATTTTATCCGTTTGTGCAAGCTCCGCACGCTGATTGGCAAGCTTTCGGCTGACTCGCTCCAGTCTTGTCATCACAAGACGGAACAGATCGTTTGCACGCTGCTTCATGCGTGCATGGAGGTCACGTTTCGCATAGAATTCATCCAGTGCGGCACTTGCACTCTCCATGGAACGCACCACCATCAATGCTCCATACTGTTCCGGCCGCAGGAAACAATAGTCCTTGAGCTGTCCCTCGGGCGTCTGCAGGATAGTGAACTGACAAGCAGAAGTTTTCAGCATTTCTGCAGTACGATGCAGTGCAAACAGCAGCCGTTCCTTATGATTCTGCATCATGGCATGGGTACGGACGGTGTCGGACTTGCTCACATAATACGCCCATTCCCTCGCAAGCAAGGGCGATACGCCTTCAAAGATCTGCACCAGTGCCTTATCCAGCGGCATATCTGCCGCAAGCAGGATCGCCGAAATGATCGTATCATCATCGGTATCCATGAAATTCAGCCGACGGCTGCGATGCGGCATTTCATACGGAAATCCCGGCAGGATCACACGTTCCCTCGTCACATCGGCATTACGTTTGAGACTGTCAATGATCTTGCCTTCCTCATCGGTGAGAATGCAGTTGGAATATCTGCCCATCACCTCGCAAACCAGCGTAATCTGCACACGGTCGCCAAGTTCATTCACACATTCGAAATCCAGAAACAGAATACGTTCCAGTCCGTCCTGCCGCACAGAAAGCAGTTTGCCGCCGCCAAGGTGCTTTCGCAGCAGCATACAGAACATGGGCGGCACAGCGGGATTTTCAATTGCAACCTCCGTCAGATGGATGCGGGCACTGTCGCCCGCTGTACTGATGAGGAGCTTCTGCATACCGTCACGTCCACGAAGATGAATGACGATTTCATCACGGGACGGCTGATGGATCTTATCCGCTCTCGAACCGACGAGTGTTTCGATTTCCTGTTTTACCGCATATAAATATGCACCGTCAAATGCCATGGGGATTCCTCCTGCTATAATTTATGATAGATCAAAACCTCAAAAGCGGTCTGTGTTGTCAGCGTTTCCAGTGATGCCAGACGCTGACGTTCCTTTTCACCGGTACGGTAGGCATAGGGCGTCATGCTGAAGAGATCTGCAATATCCTGTGCAGTTTCCAGCGTGATACACCTTTCAGCACACAGTTTTTCCGCAAAAACAAAGCCCTCCAGCTCGTAATCCTTGACAGCATTCTCATAGGGCTTGTCATAGACCGCACATTTCAGCTCCCAGAGATGCTTCGCCGCAGGAATTGCCATGACAAGGCATCCGTTCGGCTTGAGAACCCGCTGAAATTCCTCACCGCAATACGGTGCAAAAATACTCATCACCAGATCGCAGCTCTCATCCTGCACCGGCAAATGGAATACACTGCCAACCGCATAGTCCGTCACCTTGTCCGCACGGGCGGCAAGATCGGCGGCGGTTTTGGAAATATCCACCCCATAACACGAACAGGGACGGGAAATCGCAGCCACGTGCTGCTGCACTCCCTTTGTATAGTACCCCTCTCCGCACCCTGCATCCAGAATTACACCGTTTTGCGGAAGATAGTTTTCTGCAGCGGAACAAAGGGCGGTAAGTAAATGGTCATAGTAGCCCTTGCTAAGGAAATTACGTCTTGCACGCACCATATCGGGATTATCCCCCGGAAGCTTCGCATTCTGTCGATTGGACAAAAGCAGGTGCACATAGCCGCTTCTGCCCCTGTCGAAGCTGTGGGAATTCTCACAGCGAAGGCTTTTTTCATTGGTATACAGCGGTTTTCCGCATACCGGACAATTCCAGATACGTTCAGATGTAGACAACCGGATCGCCGCCTTCCCATGCCAATATCGTCAGTTCCGGAAAACGCTCACGCAGCTTCTCCGCAAGCATTTTCACCATCACGATCTCCGTATGATAATGTCCGCAGTCAATCAGACTCAAACCCTGTTCCTGTGCCGCATACCAGCGGTCATGCTTGACATCCCCCGTCAGAAGTGCATCGCAGTTTCCTGCAACTTCCTCGATCATAGAAGCACCGGAACCGGAGCATATGCCAAGTTTCTGCACCATCCTGCCCGAATCACTGCAGCGAACGATCCCACAATGCAGCACATCCTTTGCAATCTGTGCAAGCTCCGACGCTATCATGGGATCTTGCAGTGCAACGATTCTGCCGCAGCCTGCGGCATCCAGCGGCAGCACTTCATCTGCAAAGGGTATCCGCTCGCCAAGCATTTCCACAAGAATATCATTGATACCGCCCTGTGCAATATCCATGGGAGTATGGCTGCAAATTGCCGAAATGTCATATGCCGCAAGCCAGTAAACGGGATTGGTCTTTGCAAGTGTTCGCAGAGGTGAAAAAATCACGGGATGATGCGAAATAATCAAAGAGCAGCCTTCCTGCTTTGCTTTCTCCACGACTTCCCTTGTAATATCCAGCGTCACCATAACACGCTCTGCCGTCTGTGCGGCGTCACCCACAAGCAGTCCGGAATTGTCCCATTTTTCCTGTGCGGCAAAAGGGGCAATTTCGTCCATATACTGATAAATATCCTGTACGGTTATCATTTTCGTTCTCCTTCCAGTGCAGCCCGAATTGCTGTGGCAGCTTCCTCAAATTCTGACGCATCCATGCCTGCTTTCATTCTGCCGTCCCGTGACATACAAACCACATCATACTGGCGTTCGGCGTAAGCACGGCAGTTTTCGTCGGTCAGATCCATCCTGCCAAGACGAATCAACGCCCAATTGGGTTCTTCCACGATTCCCGTATACTGCACTTTCATAACGGCATACAGGAATTTCCCATCCTTCACACAAGTTTCACTTTCAATCGCAAAGCCATGCTCATACAGCCACTTCCGCAGGAGATCCGCCTTAGACATGGGCTGCAGAATCAGATTCATACCCTCCAGTGAAAATGGGCAGGTTTCCAGAATATGCACCATAGTTTCACCGCCCATTCCGGCAATGATGATGTCCGTCAGCCCCTCGGGAGGTACATTGACAAGTCCGTCAGAAAGTATCGTTTGAATTTTGGCGGAAAGTCCGTGTTTCCGAATGGTGCGGTCAGCTGCCGCAAGCGGGCCTTCGCCAATATCGGAGGCGATTACCCGTTTGGCAATTCCCTGCTCGATCAGATGCACCGCCAACAATGCGTGGTCGGTTCCGACATCACAGACCATCGTACCGCTGACATATGCGGCACAGGCAAGTAATCTTGGATTCAACATAAACAAAATCCCTCACTTATTACAAAATGGGGCTGCGGCATCGCCGCAGTCCCTTTGCTGTTCATGTTTATTTGTTGGCGAAATGTGCCTGCAGCTTTGCAACCAGTTCCTCAGGATCCACACCATGCACAGCACACGCCTGTGCAAGCGTTTCCCCTCTTGCGGAAGGGCATCCCAGACAGTGCATACCCATTTCCAGAAAATACGGTGCAACCTCAAAATCGGCATCCAGAATATCGCCGATCACAGTATCCTTTGTTACCTCAAATGCCATTTTCATAACCTCCTCGGATGTTCATGCAGAAAGCACAGCAAACCGCTGTGCTTTCCGATTGATCTGAATTATTCTTCTCTCATCTTTGCAAAGCAATCGCTGCAGTAAACCGCACGGCCTTCGCTGGGCTGGAACGGTACGCGTGCTTCGCCGCCGCAACCTGCACAAGTTGCTGTGTACATTGTTCTTGCAGCCTTCGGTGCACCCTTTCTTGCACTGCGGCAGCTCTTGCATCTCCGCGGCTCATGCTCAAAGCCCTTTTCTGCATAGAATTCCTGTTCGCCAGCAGAGAATACAAATTCAGCTCCGCATTCCTTGCAAGTCAATGTCTTGTCTTCGTACATGATTGTTTACCTCACTTCAAGTTAATTGTTTTGGACTACGGACGGGGTAAAACCGACA
>JAZOBK010000076.1:0-3275 GCA_045595985.1 Oscillospiraceae bacterium | reverse complement strand
CTTTTGAAAAAGGCTTGAGCGAAAACTTTTAAGATGCTTCGCCATAAACTTACCCAAACCACAGGAGGAACCCATGAAAGACATCTACACCGACATTGCCCGGCGGACGGGCGGTGATATCTACATCGGCGTGGTCGGCCCTGTCCGCACCGGAAAATCCACGCTCATCAAGCGTTTTATGGAAACGCTTGTCATTCCGAACATCGAAAGCGGCTACAAGAAAGACCGTGCCGTCGATGAGCTTCCCCAGTCCGCCGCAGGCAAGACCATCATGACCACCGAACCGAAATTCATCCCCGAGGAAGCCGTTTCCGTGCAGCTTGGCGAGGGGGCGAAATTCCGTGCAAGAATGATCGACTGCGTGGGCTACATTGTCCCAAGCTCCCTCGGCTACATCGAAAACGAAATGCCACGCATGGTCATGACACCGTGGTTCGACGAGGAAATTCCTTTTAATATGGCTGCCGAAATCGGCACGCAGAAGGTCATCACCGAGCATTCCACCATCGGACTTGTCGTCACGACCGACGGCAGTATCTCCGACATTCCCCGTGAGGAATACGCCGAGGCAGAAGCCCGTGTCATTTCGGAACTGCAGGCTCTGGGCAAGCCCTTTGTTGTCCTGCTCAACTGTGTCGATCCCGATACGGAGGATGCCAAGGCACTTGCGGCACAAATGCAGGAAACCTACGGCACGATCGTACTCCCCGTAAGCTGCACGCAGCTTGCGGAAGGCGATATCCGGGAGATCCTCACTGCTCTATTGTATGCATTTCCCATCCGTGAGGTGAATTTTGCGATGCCCGGCTGGATCTCCATGCTGGAAAAGGGGCATCACGTCAAGCAGGAAGTGTTCACCGTCATCCGTGAAGCGGCACGGGATCTTGTTACCGTGCAGGATGCCGCTGCACTTGCAAAGCCCATCTGCTCCTGCAAATATATTCTCTGTGCTGAACCGAGCGAGATCGACCTCGGCACGGGAACGGTGACGATCAGCGTTACGCTGGACGGCAGTCTGTTTTTCAAGATTCTGGGCGAAGCGACAGGACTGGAGATCAGGGACGAAGCGGGGCTTCTGGAAATTCTCAAGGAACTGACCGCTGTCCGCAGGGCGTATGCAAGGCTTGAACCTGCATTGCGTGAAGTGGAAGCAACCGGGTACGGCATCGTCATGCCCGAGATGGAGGAACTGCATCTGGAAGAACCCGAGATCATCAAGCAGGGCGGTAAATACGGTTTGCGGCTGAAAGCCTCCGCACCGTCGATCCATATGATGAAAGCGGGCATCAAGACCACGGTAAGTCCCATTGTCGGCACGGAAAAACAGAGCGAGGAGTTGGTCATGTACCTGCTGCAGGGCTTTGAGGAGGATCCCACAAAGATCTGGGAATCCAATATTTTCGGCAAATCTCTGCACGAGCTGGTCAACGAGGGACTGCACAACAAGCTGTTCAAAATGCCCGTGGAGGCACGCATGAAGCTGCAGGAAACACTGGAGCGTGTGATCAACGAAGGCTGCAGCGGATTGATCTGTTTTATTCTGTAACAAAAAAGTTGTTTTTTGTTCTTTCAGCCCGCCGCAGGCGGGCTGAAAGAACGTATTTATGAGCTTTCCCCCGTCGAAGGCGGGGGAAAGCTCAGGAGAAATTATCGTTTTTGGACAGTTTCAAAAGACGATGCCGAAACATCGTCCTTTCCGTTTGAGGGAATATTTATGCCCATCCCCTGCCATAGGCAAGAGGATGGGCTATTGTAATTAAGAAATAATATCGCTCTTGATCAGTGCCAGATCCATCTTTGAAGTGATGAACACCTCGTAAATGCTGCGGATCGCCTGCTGCAGGTCATGCTCGGCAACACCGACAATGACGTTCAGCTCGCTCGAACCCTGGTCGATCATCTTGACATTGATTCTTGCGTGTGCCAGTGCTGCGAAAATTCTTGCAGCCGTGCCGTGTGTGCGTCTCATGCCGCGGCCAACCACAGCCAGCAGTGCAATGTCATTCTCAATGGAAACGTGGTCGGGCTTTACGGTTCTGCGAAGTGCCTCCAGCAGCTGCTCCTCCTTGCCGATCAGGCTTGTGCTGTCCACGATTACGCTCATCGTGTCGATACCGGACGGCATATGCTCAAAGGAAATGCCCAGCTCTGCAATCACGCTCAGAACATCCAGACAGAAGCCAACCTCGCTGTTCATCATCGACTTTTCGATGTTGATAACGGAGAAGCCCTTCTTTCCGACAATACCCGTAATGGTACGAACCTTTGCATCATCGTTCACATCGTCATCCGGAACGATCATTGTGCCTGCGTCCTCAGGAGCGTTGGTGTTGCGGATATTGATCGGAATGCCTGCGGTTCTTACAGGGAAGATCGCATCCTCGTGCAGAACGGTTGCACCCATGTATGCAAGCTCTCGCAGCTCCTTGTAGGTGATCTGGTTGATGGTCAGGGGGCTGTCAACCACTCTCGGGTCAGCCACCAGCATACCGGAAACATCCGTCCAGTTCTCATAGATGGATGCACGCAGTGCCCTTGCCACCAGAGAGCCTGTCACGTCGGAGCCGCCTCTGGAGAATGTGCGGACAACGCCGCTGACGGATCTGCCGTAGAATCCCGGAATGACTGCATTTTCCACGCCTTCCAGACGCTCACGCAGCTTTGCAACGGTTTCGTGACGCATCATAACGCCCTCGTCGCTGAATACAATGACATCTGCTGCGTCCACAAATGTGAAGCCCAGATATGCGGCAATGATGATGCCGTTGAGGAATTCGCCGCGGCTTGCGGCATATTCCCTGCCTGCGGTTGCCAGAGCCTTCTGGATCTGGGAGAACTGCTCCTCAAGGGAAACTTCCACGCCAAGATCAGCGATAATGCCGTTGTAGCGATCCTTGATCATCTGGAAATCCTCGGTGAAATCCTGACCAAGACTTGCCTTTTCGTAGCACGCATACAGCATATCCGTTACCTTGATATCCGCATCAAAACGCTTGCCGGGTGCGGACGGCACAACAAATCTTCTGTCTGCGTCACTCTTTATAATTGCAGCTGCCTTACGGATCTGATTTGCGTCTGCAAGGCTGGAACCGCCGAACTTTACTACCTTTACTCCCATAATTCTCTGTCCTTTCTGTAGGAAAATGTTCCTGTTTTCGCTAATATTTATTATATTCGATTTTTCGGAAAAAAGCAATTGGGAATGATTACAAATTTTGTGATATATAAAATGCTTTTTTGGTGAATACGACTGTTTTCCTGTGGCGTACAGAATT